>CAZISP010000045.1:0-6974 GCA_964541955.1 uncultured Lachnospiraceae bacterium | reverse complement strand
GCGAGTAATACGACACCGCGCCGCGGCAGAATCCTGCGCTCAGAAGCTCCGAGATCGGTCCGGAGATGCATTGAACAGCACTTGTGTCAAGAGAGCTCTTAACAGAATCCCATTTGAAAATTCCGTTCCGGGTCACCGAATAGGCATATCTCCCCGTCACAGCCCCCCGAGGCGCAAGACACCCCACCCCATTGCTGATTCGGGTGATCGTCGGGGTGCTTTTTCCTGAAAAATCACCCACCCAAGCGCCCGTTTCGGTGAAAATCATCATCCTGTCTCCAAAGGGCACCGCCGCCGTCACCGACTCCCTGCCGTCACCGAGCATGACCGTGTCGGTCACGGGGAAATACATTTCGTCAGAATCGGACGCCATGCTCCGAGACATAGCGGTCGAGCTCTCATCCACCTCTCGAAGAGCAAACACACGGCTCCCGTCATTACCTCCGAAAAGAAGCACCCTCGAATCGCCGTCTCCGCCGCATGCGGCGGCTCTCGTCACCCCCTCAAGCTCGCTCCGACGGTACAATGAGCCATCAAGTCGAAGCAAAAAGCACATCTCACACTCCGAAGGAAGCGTACCCGTGAGCTTTATGCGGGTACCGCTGCTCTCCAAGGTCGCCACGCCGCTGTATTCAGCTCCGTTGAGTGTAACGCCGAGAATCTCCGAGCATTTTATCCCAAGCTCAAGGAAGGTAAAGGTGATAGACTCGTTCATCAGCTTGAAATGAATGATTACCCTGTCCGAGAGGAGGTTTATAGGTTCGTTCACCGTCCCCGGCGCGATGCCCTCCCAGTCTCTGCCGTAAACAGGAACATATCCTCCCGCACTTTCAACGCCGTCCTCGGACACACTGTAAATATCCATGCCGTCAACAAGATACAAGCCTCCCCGACAGTAGAAAAAATCCGCCTTCCCGTCAACGGTAGACACACTGCCAAGCTCCTTATATCCCTCGTCCTCACAGCTGACGCTGTAGACCACGTTGTCAACGAGACAGAACAGCATCTCCTCGCCGAAAACATTCCCACACCAAGCGGCTCTCGGAATACCCGGCAGAGTTGTAACGGGAGAAAACCCCTCCCTTTTTTCAAGGGAACCGCCGGGTAGTATTCTGAAATTTCGGCAGGTGTATGCTCCTCCCGACACCCGCCTGTCGATGCCACGAAAGCCTTCCACCAAAAAGAGCTTGTCAGCCTCGCTCAAAATCAAATTTGCCATACAACTAAAATTCCTTTCTGCCGCACAGCGGCTTATTTGCACAAACGAAAATTCATTGCCAAAAATAATCATTCAACGGATCACAGCTCGGAAGAAACGAGAAGTGCTCCTCCTCTTCCTCCCGCAGATCAAGCCTGCTCATGACCGCATACCGAAGCGCCTCGGGGGAATGAGTCACGGCATGGGGTGTGCCCGACGCATCGTCGGGGATGCTTTTGTCGCACAGAAGCGCAGGCAAAGACGCGATGAGATTTTCGCAATGGGGCGATATTAAAATCCCACCCGCGCCGTTTGCCGCCAGCCTCTCGCGCAGAACTCTCCAGCCTGCCACCCGCCTGTTGTCCGCGCGGACGAGCATGGGCATTCCGGGAACGGACGACATTATCTCAAACCCGCTTAGCCCCGTGTCCTGCCGACGATTCCAAAGGTCGGGGGACGCCACAGCATAGCGCACGTCCAGCCCGCGGCAAAGCTCCGCCACCTCTGTCGCCGCCCGGGTGAGAGTCAGCCCGCTTTGGCAGACCTCTCGCAAAACGTACAGAGTCCCCTCTCCGTCGTAGCCGACGAGCAAAGCCGCCAGCATATCGAAGCCGTAATCCAACGCCGCAAAAAACTGCATATTTTCCTTTGCAACGGCAATATCTTTGACGTGGATATTCGGATCGAACTCGGGAAAGAACTGCCCCTCAAACACATCCCAGCTCCCCTCAAGCCAAGCCTTTCTCAGCTTTTCGGGAAGAGCCTCAAGCTGACGGACGTAGTCGGGCGAGGACTCGGTCAGCGCGGGATTGTCATATACGAGGGCCGGAATGAACAGGTAGTCCTCGGGACGCTCGCCTGCTCGAAAACGCCTGTCAACAAACAGCCGCTTCACCCAAGCGTGTCCTACCCCGCCGGGGTTGCAGGTAAGGTACATACGCTTGGGGAACGGGTTTACTCCTCTCAGACAAGCCTTGAACACGTCAAACTGCTCCTCCCGAAGCTGTGTCGCCTCGTCGATGGCAACAATGTCAAATTCCTGACCCTGATAGCGGAGAGAATCTCGTGGGCTTGAGCAATAACCCAGCTTGATGACCGAGCCGTTTTTGAAGCGGAAAGTCCTCTCGCTTTCCCTGTAGCTCATGAGAGAACCGTATTCACGGAGAAACGGGTGAACATGGTTCCCCTCAAGCTCGGCATAGGTGCGTCGGATTATGATGCAGCAAATGCCGGGATAACGCAGGCAAAGCCCCACCAGCTTTCGCCGCAAAGCCCAGGATTTTCCGCCTCCTCTCGCACCGCCGTATGCCGTGTATTTTGCCCTCGACTCAAAAAATTCCTTTTGCTTCGGGTTTGGCCTGCCCGTGATCAGTATCCTGCTCATTTTCCGTCTTCGAGGATGTCGTGCTCAAAACAAACAGACGTCACGCCCTCCTCGTGTCCAATGTCACTACCCAGAAAATTTTTCATGTAGTATGCCAAAGTCGAGCATGATACATCCGAGTTCAGCGCTTCATCCTCGAATATTGAAAGAAGCGCGCCGTACTCCCGTGGGAAGCGTTTCTGCAGAGCCTCCAGATCCTCGCGTCCGACGCCGCAGAAACGGCAGAACCCCGCGACGTTGGGAAAGATACGCTTTTTCCTGTCCTCAGACGCACTTCGACGAATGCAATCAAGCACGTATTGCTCCACAAGCTCGGGAAGAAGCCCCCTCTCCGCCAGCGCCTCAAGGTCGATGGAATGCCCGTTTTCCCTTTTTCGTTTTCTTCTCATTTCTTGCACCTCCTTTCCGTTTGTGCCGTGCAAATTATAATCCGCAAAAAAGTACCAAAAGGTATCCCGAAATGCCGTCAAGTACCATAAAAAGGTTGAAAATGCCGAGAAAAGAGTGTATAATATAAAAAAGTTCAAGGAAAGGAGTCGCCATGGTCTACGTATCGATAAGAAAAACTTCGCCCGTGACAGAAGAGGAGTTACAAAAAAAGGCTAAGTCCTACCGCACGCTGAAATACGGCGAGAACAAAGCCATAATAGATTCAATTCTGAGCAGAAAAAATGCAATCTCGCGGCAAAACAGCATTTTAGCCTACGAGCTGCTTGATCTGATGCTTCTTTCCCTCACGGAGACGGAAATTGCCATCCTCGACCGCGACCGAAGCGGCAAGCCTCATATAAAGAACGCAAAAATCGCCTTTAATATCTCCCACACCAACGGTGCCGTCGCCTGCGTCATCGACACGGAGGGAAATGAAACAGGGGTCGATATCGAAAGGATCGGGCGCGACGGAAGCGACCTTATTGACAGATTTTTTGACGACGACGCAAGAAAAAAACACGCCGATTCCGCGGACAAGCCCCTGTCATTTGCGCGGATTTGGACGGAAAAGGAAGCCTACTCCAAATTTCTGGGCACAGGCATCACCGACTGCAAAACAGACTACCCCGCACCTCATCTTTTCACCCATTTCAAACGGGGGGAATTCTTCCTCACAGCCTGCACAGCCCCGAATTCGCAGATTAAAATTTGGCAAATCGACGAAGATTGATTCCGCCGGCAAAAATACACGAAATTCGCTTGACTGCAACGGCAATTTATGGTAGAATGGTATGAATGTTATCCGTAAACGCAAAAGGAAAGAAAATATGAAGAATAATTTCAGAAAATTCATACTCCCGTCGATTCTGACGTTGCTTTTTGCCGTGGTTTTTGCGGTAGCCGTCGGAGCCTACACAACCGATCTTATGCCGAAGGGCGTTGACCGCACAGATCCCGATTTCGTTCTCAGCGGTTATTCCGACATAGACGAAAACGACGGCTGGATCATGATCGCACATTCAAGCGCCAACAGCAACGTAAAAATAAGCCAGCTTGAGGACGGCTCGCTCAGCCAGCCTAAGTTCTGCTACGGCAGCGGTTACAGGGCATATTTCCATGAGAGAATGGGAAAACTGGTGTACCTTATATCAAGCACCAGCATCTCGGGCAACTGGGGTGATGAGAAGCAATCGGACACAAAAAACACCGACACTCTCGGAGCAAGATATTATCAGATATATTGGAACACTCTGAACACCGAGAAGGTAAAAACGCTTGAGCTCAGACTCCCCACCACCAGAGACAAAAACTATTACGTCAATCTGAACCACCCCGGTTATGCTACCTGGGGGCTGAAGCATCATGAGACGATGCTCTATGACTACCGCATAATTAACTGCACTTACCTTGAATCACACATTTCCCCCTTCAACCACGCAGAATCGCTGGTATCCGCAGGCCACGTTGAATTCAACTCCGACGGCTCGGTAAATCTTGAAAGTGAGAAAAATACCTTTACACCCGGAGAAGTGAATCTGACGGCTATGCGGCAGATATACTCTGTATCGGGCACAAAAACCGACTTTGCCTATATGCTTGACGGAAAGAAGAGCGTCAAAAGGGTAATTTTCTTCGATTCCCTTGTGAATAAGGACGGCACCGATGCCACTTACCGTGTTCCAAACTATTTCTTCAGAAACTGCACCTCACTCAGAGAGGTAGTCTTCCCCGCAGAGCTGGGCAGCATCGGAGCCTATGCATTTCAGAATTGCAGTGATCTGAAGCTGTATCTTGCGGGTGGATTTTCGGACGAGCTGACATTTGATCTCACTTCCGGAAAAGTTTCCGCGTTCAACGACGCCGCCAATATAACTTTTGTGGTAAATACCTACGAGGATATTTCCCGTCTCCGTGCCATTCTTGATGCCCTGGGAATCACCGAGGATATTGCAACGGTAGAATGTGCAAGCGGGTTTGAACCTGCTCTTTCACCTATCGGATACACGGCACGCACGTCAAGCTACAACGGAATCAGAGGAATCTTCTCCTTCCGCCCCGGCGTTGAAGCAAAGAACACCGCCGCAGGTTACACAATATACGAATACGGCGTTGTTGCCTGCTCGCTTGCAAAATACAACTCCTTTGGCGGCACACCCGAAGCGGTATATAACACCACCAACAAGGCAATAAAGAAGATGGTAGTTTACGGCCCCGCGAACAGTGCCAACAAGTATATCGACCAAGGCACCAAGACCTTCTGCCTGACGGTCAAGAGCATCGGAAGTGCATATTACAGCTCCGAGCTTTGCATCTTCGCCTATGAGAAGTGGATAACCCCCGAGGGCGAGACAAAGATTTACTACTCGCAGATAACAGACCCCGATAACCCCGAGCAGCATTGGACGACCCTCTACGCCGAGACAAAAGAGCTCGTTGACAGCGGCGAGGTAACGGAAGCCTCTGCGGATTACGCAAAGATAATAAAACCCGTCCTCGACTCGGTAGCCACGCTTGCAATGGTGCCGACAAAGAGAGAGGATTATATCTAAAAAAAACAAGAAGCAGACATTCATTGAATGTCTGCTTTTTATTTTTAAGTTTCAGCATCGCTTTTTTCAAAAAGCGACCGTATTCCTCTTACTTCGCTGCCTCTTCAACTGCAACAGCGCAAGCAACGGTCATACCAACCATGGGTTGTTGCCTGCACCGATCAGACTTCATCATCTTCATCGCTGTCGATTTCTTCGTAAAGGTAACAGCCAACGTCGTAATTCATGTAGACCATGAAACCGAAAAGGTGTTCCAAATCAGTATAGACTTCTTCCCAGCGTTTTGACAGTTCTTTCATCTTTTTGCCGTCGTGGGTTTTGGTAAACATATTTTCAACGATTTCTTCGCCCTTTTTTCGCAGAATAACAATACAGATAATTCCGAAAATTAAAGCAACAAGCCGACTCCACACACAAAGAAGAGCGGCGGCGGCAAGCACACCGATATATAGATAACAACGACGAGAAGAAAGATATTGTTTTTCCTTTGTATAAAAAACGCGGAGTTCTTCTTTCATTTGCAGAAGTTCACTACGCAATGCGAGGCGTTCTTTCGCTTTTGGGTCGTGACTTTTCCGATCGGCTTCCAACTGTTCTGCAAAAAAACGTTTACTTTCTGCATATTTAAGCTCTTCAGACATTTTTTCTGCGAGTCTGGCTGCTCTGTCGGCGGCTTTATCAAGCGCGGAATCCTCCCCTTGTACATATCCAACGATTTGATGATGTTCATTGTATACTTTATATTCTGTTCCCATTTGTTCCTCCTTTATTTGTTTTTTATTTGATTTTGTTCGTTGTCAATGATATTTTATCACAAAATGAGATATTTGTCAATATCTCATTCCGAGATTATTATAATAATATTATAAAATCAACGGAGAGATATTATGAGACTGAAAGAATTACGCGAAGATTCGGATATAAAGCAACAGACTATCGCAAATTATCTGCACATAAAGCAAAACACCTATTCCCAATATGAGAATGGACAAAGGCAGATACCGCTTGAACTTCTCATTATGCTTGCCGAGTTTTATAACACCTCGATTGACTATATTGTCGGTCTATCAAATGAGCCGAAGCCATATCCCAAAAACAAAAATTTATAACGTAGGGTGGGGGCTTGCTCCCGCCGTTTCGTTTGTATAAGCAAGCATTGTGTACATCCGTTTTTTCAACCTTTAATGTCCTCAGACTGTAATCTACGCCTAAATAAAAATTCATATTTCTCAATTATACGGCGGGAGCAAGCCCCCGCCCTACGAGGTGATTTCACAACTCAAAAAAGCAGACGTTCGAAAACGTCTGCTTTTTTATTAAGTTTCAGCATCGCTTTTTTCAAAAAGCGACCGTATCCCTCTTACTTCGCTGCCTCTTCAACTGCAACAGCGCAAGCAACGGTCATACCAAC
>CAZISP010000044.1:0-7054 GCA_964541955.1 uncultured Lachnospiraceae bacterium | reverse complement strand
GGAGGTAATAGAATATAATTTGAATATAATGATGTTAAATAAGTATGGTAGTCTTTTACTCCATACAATTCTATATCTTCAAATTTATATAGAGTAGGACTTCCAAAGACATTTTGTGGTATAAGTTCCTTTAATCCCCAGGCTCCGAATGTATTGAAATACATTAAATCTTTATTAGAAGTATTTTTCAAGTAAACGTTTTTTATATAATTAGGTATAGTTCTCTTGTCTATTTTGATAATATTTTGAAGCAATACAGCAAATACTCGTTTGAAGAATGTTCTGTCTGTAGAATTAATAAATAAAATTTTCTGTAGTTTAAAAACATTACGTAAATATCTGTTTTTAGAGAAAAGTCCAACATTGGAATTTGTTTTATCTAAAGGAAAAATATCTATATTTAGTCCTAATGATTCTTTGTTGTTTATGGAATATAATTCTTTTACAATAGTTCTACTATTCATTATTTTCCCAATTCCCAAAATTGCATATTCTGAATTATTTTCATTCTTAAATACATAAGGATATGACAACTCTTTTGAACAAATCTCACAAAATAGCTCATAATAAGCACGAGGAATCCCAAAATCCATGTCGTCATCCCAAGGAATAAAACCACTATGTCTAACGGCACCTAGCATTGTTCCACCTAACATATAATATGGGATTGAGTATTTTTCACATATTCGATGAAACTCTTTTGCTATGCCTAATAATATATCATGGCATTCTTTTAAACTAATATCTTTCATTTATAACAATATCCTCCGTTTACTTCAATTAGACTACCATTCACAAACGGATTGTCGATGCAGAAGCGATAGGCTGCAACTATTTCATCAACGGAAGCAAATCGATGAATGGCCGTTTTCTTGTAAATATTCTGTTTGATTACCTCCGATTTTTCTTTCTGCCAAGGGGTTTCAACAAAACCTGGCACTATTGCATTCACAGTCGTTCCTGTACCCTCAAATTCTTTAACTAGATTTTTTGTCAAAGCATGGATGGCCGCTTTGGTCACTCCATAACTTAGTACCATTGCGTGAGGCATCAATCCCATTTGCGAACCGGTAAATAAGATACGGGATTCGGGAGGTATGATAGGGAAAAACTCTCTGACCATTATATAATGTGAATTTACAACCACTTCCATCATCTTGTCCCATTCAGCATCATTTGTTTCCGTAAATGATTTACGAATAGTCATTCCAGCATTACAAACGATGCAATCCAATTGCGTACAACGTGCTTTTACGAATGATATAAATTTATAAACTTCCTCACGTGTACTCTGGTCGGTTTTGATGGCTTCGAAATTTTCCATTTTTTCTGTAAAATCCGGGCCAACATAAGTTGCGAAAACATAATATCCCTTTTCTCTTAGCATATTGACGACTCCTAAGCCTATTCCCGAAGTTCCACCAGTTACTACAGCATATTTCATATTTCTATAAAGTTTTTACGTTCTGTGAATTGTTGCATTATGTCTGCCATAGCAATACTTTCATCGGGACGAAGGCGAATCGAGTTTGACCGATGATTGTAAATGCAAGATATGAATTCTTGTATTTCATACCTTAATCCATGTCCGTCCCACTTGTAAAAAAACTTTTTATTTTCATTTTGGTCTTCATAACGCAGTTCAAAATAATCGGTCTTCCACCACGGAGCTGGTACATATGCATATCCTTTCGTACCGGATATAATCAGATTGCCTTCCGTTTTCACTCCCAACCCCAATTTGAAAGAACAGATAGCGGTAGGATAACGTAACACCCCTTTGGTATAAATGTCTATACCTTTATCCATACGGGAATATAGATTCAGATTTTGATAATTAGTACCAAACAATTTAATGATGGGAAGCAAAGGATAGGAACCCAGTTCGTACATGGAGCCACCGGCTTGTTCCTTGTCAAATTCACGTAAGGTCTTATCGGATAACAATTTAGAAAGCGAAGCTTCTACATCTACAATTTCGCCGATAACTCCACTTTTAATCATTACCATCAAATGATTGAATGCTGGACAATGTGCTGTCTTGTTGGCCTCCATTAATATGAGTTTCTTTTCTTTTGCCAACTGATACATTTCTCTAGCTTCTCTGCCGTTTAGCACCATTGGAGTTTCACAAAGGACATGTTTCCGGGCATAAAGGCTCCGTTTTATATATTCATAATGACTTAAATGTGGTGTAGCTATATATACGGCATCAATTTGTGATAGCAATTCATTAAAATTTTGAGAAAGATTGAAAAGATTATTTTCTATAACAAAACTTGCAGTTTCATGATAGTTGCTATCATAGATTGTTTTAATTTCCAAACCACTGACATATTTTGCCTCAGAAACAAAGCGCTTCCCTATTCTACCTGCCCCTACGATTCCTATTTTTACAGATTGCTGTTTCTCATTGCGAAGCATAGTAGAAGAAATACCTTCGGTGCGTGGCAAATAAATAACTTTGCAGTATTCATTCAGATAGTCAAACTTGCCTTCCCAGTCAGAACCTATAGCAAATATATCCACTTCGTACTTCTGTATGTCATCTATCTTTTGTCCTACATAGTCTTCTATAATGATTTCATCAGCCAACCCAGTCGCCTTTACGGCTTCTATTCGTTCCAATACATTATTGCGTACATTCAATTTTCCACGTTCACGGTCAAAGTTGTCATTGGTGACACCTACAATGAGATAATTTCCCAATTCTTTGGCTCGTTTCAACAAATTGATATGCCCTTGATGCAATAAATCATAGGTCCCATAAGTAATCACTCTCATAATTTGTATAAATAAGCTATCAATTCTTCCATTTTACATTTAAAATTTATTTTCATTAAATTTTCTTTCAAAACAATTTTTGATAAAGGATTTATTTTCATTGAAACTTTTTGCATCTTTTGATATAATTCATTTTCATCCATAGGATTAAACGTATATCCATTTACATGTTCTTTGATAAGGCAAGCTGAACCTGCCTTATTTGAAACAATAGAGTAACAACCGGCTAATAGGGCTTCATTAGTTACGGCTCCAAAAGGCTCTTGATAACTAGCTAAAATAAAGATGTTCGCTATATTATACCAAGCATTTAAAGTGTCACCTTCCAGTCGTCCTGTGAAAATAACATTAGCATTAACCGTAAATGATAATTGTCGGAGTCTTTCTTTTTCATTCCCATCACCGATGATAACCAATACATGCTCTTTTTGATTAAGTTTACTAAAAGCTCGGATGATAGAATCTACATTTTTTAATGCCACCAACCGGCCAACAAATAAAAATATCTTTTTATTAAACAGGTGATATATAGAGGCTATCTGGTTACTCTGTGGAAGAACACGTTGATACTCATTTCTTGCATTTTCATCTGATTTAATAATAGGAAAACAAAAACCTTTTTGAAAATACTTTTGATACCAATCTGTAACCTTAGGTTCAACTAAAATCATCCCATCAAGCATAGGAACGACTATGTGACGCAAAAATTTATGTATTTTAGAGAAATCATTATTTTCTGCAACCATATTATAACTATCGTCACAAATAGAAAGTACTTTATATTTTTTTCTATATATAAATCGATGCAATAATACCATGATAGTTCCAAAACTAAATTCTTCAACAAGCACAATGTCTGGATTATGGATATTTAAGTTCTTCCAAAATCCATTTGAGAATCCACGTTTTCCTATTTTGAAAAGTTCTTTTTGATAAATTGGAGAAAAAACGAATTGAGATGCTATTTTGTTATAATCAAAAGTTTGCGACCGAAGATTTTGATAGCGTAAACATATTCTGGTGTCAAATGCTTTACTCAAATCATTAAAAAAGTCTACACGATATGGCGCAATAGTCGGATGAAATATTAACAGTTTCTTTTTCATTATTTCTACATTAAATAGTGGTTTAGCTTCATTTTCTTTATGACATACATAAATGCCATTTCTGTAAAAAGTACCAATAATGTCATGACGATAGGATTGATAATGATTGGTATATAAGAAGAGAATCCTAACTTTAGAAAAAGGCTGATTAACATGAAATGGCTTAGATACATACCATAACTGGTGGATGATATAAATTTAATTCCACGACTAAATATGGGCGAAGGATTTGTTTTTAGCAGATTAGCAAAAAGAAAAATGGAAGTAAAGAATATCCAAGGGGAATTGCTTTCCCATTGATAAAATATATCAAAGAATCCCCCCATTATTGATAAAAGAAATCCTATAGTAATGTAGCAAGAATATTTCTTTTCATATAAATATTCACTCACAATCCTTCCCCAAATGAAATATGTCAAATATATCATATTGGGAGAAGTAAAACGGCTGAATATCTGTATCTCGGAGAACATATTACCCAACAAGGAGATAATCATTGTACAAATTCCCAAATAGAACACTTGTCTTTTTGTTGCATAAGAAAAGAAAATACGTAATATCGGAGTCAATAAATATAGTCCGATTATAAGATATATGTACCAATAAATCCCGTGTGTCCCTCTTGAAATGAATTGCAATAAGAATTCAATGATTATATTACGACCACTCTGTATATTACCTTCTAAGCACTTAATAATAAAAACAACAAGACTCCATAAGAAAAAAGGAATCAATATTCTTTTAAAACGTTTCTTGAAGAATAATTCAATAGGCTCATTTTTCCTCAGTAAAAGCGAGCCACTTAACATAACAAACAAAGGAACTCCCGTGTGGATTATGCTGTTGAGTAAAGCATTAACTATTTTTATCCCTGTATAGCATGGCCCATCTGTAATGGCTTTATCCATTTCACCCATGCTATGAATACAAATTACAAATATGATAGCAATGGTTCTTATGAAATCAAAACTTATATTTCTATCTACAGTCTTATTTCCCATATCTAAAATGATATAATATATTATATATATTCACCAAGTTCACTTTAAACCAATACGACAAACAGCCTAAGATTTTAGTCGGTATTTTTCGTGAACCTAACATGTATCTATATATTTGAGAAGAATTGTCTTTTATGTACAAACGGACATCATCTTTCAATTTTCGATTACCATTTCTAGTTAAAAAAAGGAGTTCATTTATAGCATCCGCTATACAATTCCCCCATTTATATTTTTCATGATTTGGTATATTTTTCTCAGCAAATATCAATAATTCAGAAATAACAGACATTAAATCATAACATCGTTTAGGATTAAACGATTGAGATATAGAACCCTCTCGTCTCAGTAAATGATAAACGGGATTATTATAGCATTTAACTATATTACTTTGATATAATATTTGAGGCGTAAACAGAGTATCTTCATGATAAACACCTTTTTTAAATGAGAGTCCGACATTTTGTAGAAAAATCCTATTATATATATAAAATTGAACAGGATGAAAATATATATTTAAAGATAATTCTTTACCATCTTCGTAATTCTTCAAATTTTTAGCGACAAAACTGCCTTTTGTCGTTTCTGTATAGTAAGAAGAAAAATATAAAATATCACAATTAACCAAAGAAACTATTATATCATTCAAAACATTCTTATCCAACCAATCATCCGAATCAAAGAACCAAACATAATCTCCTTGTGCGTATTCCAATCCCGTATTGCGTGCTCCAGACAGGCCTTTGTTTTCTTGATTGACAATTTTAATTATATCATCGTTAAAATGTTCTTTAATCAATGCAATACTTTTATCTTTAGTGCCATCATTAACTATGATTAATTCATAATCATTTGTATCTTGACATAAAAGTGATGATATACATTTAACTATATATTTTTCTACGTTATAAACAGGGACGATTATTGAAAGTTTCATAAATATTAACTCCAAATGAATTTGCAATTATCAGATAAGAAAATATGTCTTAACCAATAGGATACAAGATATAAAACAATTATAAAAAAATAAATATTGTATTCTCGAGCTTTCTTTATCAAATACGTTTTATTGTAAAAAATATAAGCTAATGGAATAAACCAAAGTTGATATAACATTTTTGTAATACGAATTATCAATTCCATTCCCCAAAAAGCACGTGTTAATATTGCTACAACAATCATTAGCATATAAAATACATTAATCGTATTATTTGGCTTATCTTTTAATATAACATATCCTAAATAAATCATAGATCCTTCAAATCCAAGTTGCATAAATTTGGCTAAAATAGATTGTTCAGAACCCTCTATAACAGAATCTTCTCCAAACCATCTATCAGAATTTAAAACATAATGTTCAAAACCCTGGGGGACAATTCCTGGAGCAAGCGAATCAATCATAGAAAGTATATAAGAAGTATAATCTAAAGAGGAGATAAAATAAACGAAAAACAATATTGATAATGAAATTTTATAATTTATCAAGTAGCCACGTAATAAAAACACAGCTACAAAAGCTATAAATAATAATATTGATGCAACATGAATTTGAAAACCAAAGAACAAGAATAATATACATGCTAACCATCTCTTTTTTAAGAAAAAAGAAATAGACATATAAATAAGGGGTAATGCAATATATTGTCTTATTAAACATTCAAAACTGAGTAAACAAGCGCAAATACAAAACAGATGAACAAATCTTTGTTCATTTCCATTTACATTCTTAATTAAGTAATAAACACCAACAATAAATATTAAAGCATATATTATACAAGCACCTGTATAATTAAGTCCACAATATTGAAGAAATTCGTTAAATAAAACAAAACTAGGAGATTCATTTAAACGGGGATTAGTATATATTTCCCCATACCATAAATGATCCGTACCTCTATCATATCGAAATCCTTCTATTAATATAAAAGAGATTGTAGTTAGTATTGCAAATTGTATATTGGTTAATCTACTAGCATAACGTTTAGTTCCCCACACATAGTAGATTCCAAACATCCATGAATATAGAAATATAAAATCAGGGGGCGACATTATTTACTTTTAACAATTTTATTATTTTATTTATTAAACAATAATTTTTCATACCTAAAATACTCCAAAAACGATGTTCCCATTTTTCATAGTTTTTCTTCCAACTTGCTGAAA
>CAZISP010000043.1:0-7069 GCA_964541955.1 uncultured Lachnospiraceae bacterium | reverse complement strand
GAACGAGAACATTTCAAAACCCTTTGTTTTCAAGGCTTTTCGGGATTTTATAAATTTTTCGGAAAAATCTCGAAAAACTTCTCGCCATTCTCGTCGCCTCCACCAAAATAAATAGAGGGAGCCATCGGCTCCCTCTATTTATTTTTGCGAAGCTCCCGAATCGAACCCGCTCAAGTTTGCTTTGCAAACTTGAACAATTTGCGCCATACTCTATATGGATTTTGATAAAAATGCAAATTCCTGCTGGATATGGCGTAGATAAGTTCTTGCTTTTTCAGTTGGTTTGGCGACTATCGGAGTTTGCGTTTTTTGTGCGGTTTACTTCGGTAACCGCACTTTTTATTTTTGTAAAAAATGCCTCGAACGTAAACAAAACCGTTCAAAGTAGTTCTACGTCAAAAATAAAAATGCAAAAAATGAAAAATACTGTAACTTTTTGCCTCCAAAACTTGTCTATAATAGTGAAGGCATTGAGTTCACACCGAGAGGAGACCGAAATGGACGATAAAAATATTGTTGCGTTGTACTGGGAGCGCTCAGAAAACGCCATTGTTGAGACCGAGAAAAAATACGGCAGATATTGCCATTACATAGCCCGCAACATTCTCAGATCCGAGCAGGACGCGGAGGAATGCGTAAACGATACTTACCGTAAGGCGTGGGAGACCATACCCCCAAAGCACCCCGAGAAGCTCTCCGCGTATCTTGGAACGCTGACCCGTAACATAGCCCTCAGCCGATACGTCTATAACCATGCGGAAAAAAGGTCGCCAGCTGCCCAAATCGTGTTTGATGAGGTGGAAAAGCTTCTTTCCGACACGGACGGAGAGATCGCCGACGAGATGCAGCTGCGTGATGCCATCAACTCATTTGTGGGCTCCCTTGAAAAGAAAACGCGGCAGGTGTTCGTCCGTCGGTATTGGTACATGAGCTCTGTAAAGGAGATAGCAAGAGATTTCGGTATGACAGAAAGCAACGTCAAGGTTATGCTTATGAGAACTCGGATAAAATTCAAAAAACATTTGGAAAGTGAGGGTATCGTAATATGAAGACCGAGAAAATGCTCGAACATATGAATCTGCTTGATGACAAGTATATCCTTGAAGCGGCACCTAAAGGGATGATTCCCGTGCAGAAAAGCAAACGTAAAACAAACCGCATGATTCGCTGCGGCGCGCTTGCCGCTTCGTTCGTGCTGATCATGGGCGTGCTGCTGATCGTGCCGTACCGGCGGGTGAACGACCCTGAGCTGCCTGATGAGACTCGGGCTCCGTATGAATCTGTCGATTCACAATACGGCTCCGAGGATACACAGAATAATCTCGGAACCGACGAGCCTCCCGTAGCCGGCGAGCATATGGGCGACGAGCTTTATTCCCCGTATATAGGCTACGTTGACGGCGTTGTCTATAGAAAAGGAACGTTCAGTGAAAATTACGCTAAATATATGGGCAAGTTCGACGAAACGGAGGGCGAATGGGAATATGACCGCCCTGCGGTGATGTATTATCTCACGCAGGAAATGGAGCTTACCCGAGAGGACCTTGAGACATATTATGCGGCGGTGGGATATGAAAATGTGCCCGAATACGTGTACGAGGGCTTGCTTACCGATAGCCTTGAGGAATCAATGCAGCTTCTTAAAAGCGATTACGCTTTTTACAACAACGGCAAGCTCTACACGGTATACGACATTTATACGTCAAGCAAAATCTCATCGAAAAACGACTTTATTGATTTTACGGCCGAGGAATATGATCAGGTATGGCTGGACATTGACAAGTATCTCGATTCGCCTTATGCATACGACGTAGGTGATAACATTAGAGATTTTGTTGACAAAATAGTGGATAATATATACGTAGATAAGGAGTAAAAGAAAGGAGGAGCGGGTGAAGAAGTTGATTTATATAGCGGTTATTTCCGTGATTTTCCTCTTTTTTGTCGGACTTGCGATAAACGTCAATGCGCCTGAACACACGTCGAAACAGTCCGATACTACCGAAAGCACGCTTGACCGCACAGAAGATACCGAGGCTCCTCCCGTTCTTCCGAAAAAGAAGATCGTCGATGCTCCTTACATATATCAAAACATCGATTATCCAAATGGCTGCGAGAGCGTCAGCGCGGTGATGGCTCTGCAATATTTCGGCATGGACATTACTGTGGATGAATTCATTGATAATTACCTCGATATGGGCGGTTTGCCTAAGGTTGGGGGCGTAGGTCCCGATCCGAGCAGGGTGTTTTTGGGTGATCCCAGGGAAAAGAACAGCTGGGGGTGCTACTCGCCCGTGATCTACAATGCTCTCGGTAAATATATTGATAACAGCAAATACACGGTCTCGCTGTTCTCGGGCAGAACGCTCACCGACCTTTGCACCACGTATATTGACAACGATATACCCGTGATCGTATGGGCGACCGTTGGAATGGTGGACAGCAGTGCAGACCAATGGTGGGCAAGCTGGACGACCCCTGAGGGGAAGAATATTTCTTATAACAAAAAGCTTCATTGTCTGCTCCTTGTGGGCTACGACGAGCATAACTATTATTTCAATGATTCCATGCATGAAAGCGAGGACGGGACAAGCTATACGGGATATTCAAAAGCCTCGGTCGAAAAGGCGTATGAAATTCTGAATCGGCAAAGCATTGTTATCTCACCTGTTATTCAAAACAAAACACCCCGAGCTTGAAATCTCAAGTACTCGGGGTGTTTTGGCGCGGTTTATTTAATAAAGCATCCGCTGTCCTCGTCAAGATAGAGGATAAAATCGGGGTGGGTTTTCAGAAGCGTTGCGGGAATAAGGTTCGTAACCTCTCTTGCATCAAGAGTTTTCTGTACCGCGTCGGCTTTGACCTTATAAGGTACGCAGGAAACTATGCGCTTGCACTGCATGATTTGGTAGGGGGTCATGGATACCGCCTGCTTTGGAACGTCATCGATGGTTTCAAACCAACCCTCGCCCATCTGCTGTTTTTTGCATTTCTCGTCCAGGTTTACGATAATGTAAGCTTCCTTTGTGTCGAAGTCAGCAGGGGGATCGTTGAAAGCAATGTGAGCGTTTTCGCCGATTCCTATAAGACCGATGTCGATGGGAGCTTTTCTGATCTCCTCAGTCAGACGAGCGATGCACTCCTTTGTGCCGTCAACAAAATGTACGGCCTTGAGCGGTCCCACCTTGTCCACAAAGCGCTCCTTCAGATATTTTCTGAAGCTTGCACCGTGGGTTTCGGGAAGGTCAACGTATTCGTCAAGATGGAACATTTCAACCGCGTCCCATTTAACATCCGGCTCCGAGACAAGCGCCTCGAGTGTGTCAAATTGAGAAGCACCCGTTGACAGAACGATTCTTGCACTTCCGTTTTCGCTGATGCAGTCGCGCAAAACCTGCGCTACGTGCTTTGCCGCGTGCTCTCCAAGCTCTTTACTTGTCTTGCAAATTCTGATTTCCATTTTTCTTTTCCTTTCTTACTCAAGCTCAACGCCTTTTATTATTACTTTTTTGATGTTTACGTTGTCGTCGAAGAAAACAAGGTCTGCAAAGTAGCCCTCCTTGATGCTTCCGATAAGCTTTTCGCCCATTATTCGGGCAGGTGTTTCCGTGATCATTTTTATTGTCTCGGGGAGCGGAATACCCACTTTTTTATACATGACGCGAACAAGCCTGTCTGCCGTTGCAACGCTTCCCGCAAACGAGGTCATATCGGGCATGAATGCAACGCCGTCGCGAATGACGCAGTCAACGCCGTCGTGCTTGGGGCCGAGTATAGACGGACCCTCGTCCATACCTGCGCCCCGCATTGAGTCTGTAACGAGACAAATTCTCTCGGGGCCTTTTATTTTGTAAATAAGCTTCAAAAGCTCTGTCGGAAGATGACACCCGTCGGCTATGACCTCAACGCACACGCTGTCTTCAAGAAGCGCCGTTTCAACGGCACCGAGCCGCCTGTATGCCAGGCGCCTTGTTACGGTGTTCATTCCCGAATAAAGGTGTGTGGCAAGCCTGCATCCCATGTCGATAAGGGGCTTGATTTCCTCATAAATTCCGTCCGTGTGGGCAAAGGCAGAGACGATGTCTCGCTTCTCTAAAAATCGGCAAAGCTCCGCGCTTCCCTCAAGCTCGGGGGCGTAGCTTATCCGCCTGATGCTTCCAACCTCGACCAATTTCTCATATTCCGCTCTTTCGGGCAGTTTTATGTATTCGGGGTTCTGAGCGCCCCTTTGCGACATCGAAAAATAAGGGCCCTCAAGATGTGCTCCTGCAACGTACGGCTTGCCGGGGGTGTTCTGCGCCATGGCTTCCTTTACGTTTTGAACGAAATTCATAGTGTCGGTAAAGGACATGGACGGGGAAGTGGGGAAGACGGTAGTGGTTCCGAAACGGGCGTGTGCAAGAGCCGCGGACAAAATGTCCTCGGTGACTCCGTCGGTGAAATCAAATCCTCCCGCACCGTGAGTGTGAATGTCGATAAATCCGGGGGAAACGAACGCCCCGTTTGCGTCTATTTCCTTGTTGAATTCAAGCTCCTCTGTGGTTAATGCGAAAATTTTGTCATCCTTGACATAAAGATTCTTACCATTTTCCAGTGTATCCGTCACAACGATGGCGTTTTTTATTTTAGTTATCACCGTTTTTCTTCTCCGTAATATTCCCGAAGCTCAACTCTTCGTCCCTCGCTCATGGATTTGTTTGCCGCCATGCCGATGCCGATGGACATAAGGCCGGCACGCAGGCTTGCGTTCTGTCCCAGGGGGTCGGGTGCGTGTGGGTCGCGGAATATTCTGTCTCTCATCTCCTTGTCGGCACCGCCGTGGCCTGCCGAGCTGAGTTGAGGAACGTTATAGGTGATTTCCTCGCCTTTGTAATTGTATATTTTGATGGAATTTGCCTGTCTGAGGTCAAATGCAGCCCCCTCTCTCAAAATTGAGGTTACTTCCATTCGTCCCTCGGAGCCGTTGAGGGTAAGATGAATTCCCTCGTAAGGGGAGTAGGCTGTTAGCGTGTAGCTCATGACCGCGCCGCCCGAGTAATTGACGTTCACGCTTATGTTGTCCTCAATGTCAATTTCGTCCGAGAAAACGCACCTGTCTCTGAAATATCCATCCGCGTCCTCGCAGTCAGAATATAATGCTTTAAGCATTTTATCCGACTTGATGTCAAGATAAAATTCGCATTTCTCGGCGTGCGGACAGCCCAAGCACCTCTCTGAGCGTTCCTCTCTGGTGTGTCCGTAAAAACGTCGTGCGCCAAATGCGTTTACGCTGACAGGATCCTCCTCAATAAACCAATTTATAAGATCGAAATGGTGAGTGGATTTATGCACCAGAAGAGAACCCGAGTTTTCTCTCTGCCTGTGCCAGCGTCTGAAATAATCGGCGCCGTGACCAGTGTCAAGCATCCAGTCAAAGTGAACGCTGTAAACCTTTCCGATAACCCCCGATTTAAGAAGCTCTTTTATCCTTCTGTAAAAGGGATTGAAGCGGCAGTTGAAGGTGACCGTTATATTTTTTCCGGTTTCCTTTTGAACCCTTTCAATTTCAAGTGCTTTTTCGAAAGTGGTTGTGAGCGGCTTTTCTACGATTACGTCACAACCGGCGCGCATTGCCTTTGTTGCATAAAAATCATGATCGCAATCCTTGGTCGTGATTATCACGGCATCGGGCTTGACGACGGAAAGCATCTCGTCGAAATCCTCAAAAACCGGAATATCCTTGCCCGCCAACGTGCCCGCCAGCTTTGCTCGCTTGATATTTTTGTCGTATACTCCGCAAAGCTCGGCGCAATCGGAGTAGCTTTGCACGATGGGCTTCGAATATGCGAGAATACCTCTGCTTCCGCACCCTACCTGAACGTATTTTTTCATTTTGACCTCCGAAAAATAAAAGTCTTTACATTTCGATTATAATGTGTTATAATATGTTTGTAAAGGGATTATTCTGTCTATTTCGGGATTATATTGCCATAATCGAAATTGGGAAAGCTCTTTGTTTGCAAGATAAAAATATCAGAAACAGGATTATATTATAATTCATAGGACGATTTTGCAGAGGATATCAAAATGAAAGAATATTACAATCTTGACGAGCTGAGAATCAAGCCCGTCTATATTGAAATGTATGCACCTCCCCTGGTTTGGAAGGGCGATTCGGTGGGACATATCGGAAAAAACGACCTGTTCTTCTGGGTCGTTGACGGCGAATGCTTTTTGACTGTCGATTCACAAAACTTTTTGGTTAAGCCCGGTCAGCTTGCATATCTGCCGAAAGGAAAAAAGCGTGTATACACACATACATCAAGCCGCTTCGTTATGTATGAGATGGCTTTTTCAGCCACAAACGGCAAAGAAAACCTGATGGATATTCTGGGGCTGACCGAACAAAATTTTGTTGTGGATATCCCCGACAGAGAGGAGATGAATCGCCTCTTTTCCGCGTCAATGCGTAAGGAGATGTATAAGGATCCCCTTTACGATATCGGCTGGTGCACCAATCTCATGAGTATCATTCGAATCTATACTGCTCAGAGACGCAAACAAAACGATAATGACAGCCTTTTGCTCCGTCCCGTTATAGAATACATGAACGAAAACGTCAATAAGTCGGTCACCACAGCCGAGCTTGCCGCACTGGTCTATATGCAGCCTACGTATTTTATCAAGCGCTTCAAGCATAATTACGGCTTGCCGCCAATAAATTATTTCAATCGAATGAAAATGTATAAGGCTATGGGCATTCTCGCGGGTAGTGATTTGCCGATCGAAGACGTTGCGTCGATGCTCGGTTTTTCCGATGCCTCGTATTTTTCGCGGCTTTTCAAAAAGCATTGCAACGTGACCCCAAGTGAATACAGAAGCGAATTCAGAAAACCTTTTCTCGGATAAAAAATATCCGCAGCGTGCGATACACGCTGCGGATGTTTTTTTAGATATTATCTTTTATCATCTTGTTTATCCTCTCTCTAACTCGCAATAGAGGCGCGGCGGAGTCGGGGCAACGATCGAATCTTATCTCGTCGCCTCCACCATACCCCTTGGAAACTCAATATTTCCAAGGGGTCTCGAT
>CAZISP010000042.1:949-7178 GCA_964541955.1 uncultured Lachnospiraceae bacterium | reverse complement strand
ATTCCCGCTGTTGATTCCAAGACGTTTATCGACGTTATCAAGGAAAACGGCATGAGAATCTGCGGCACTCACTATAACTGGGACAAGATACAGAACGAGATACAGGAAACCATGGATCTCCACCGTCTGTGGGAGACTACGAACGTAGGTATCGGCGGCTATTCCTCAGGTAAATCTTACGAGGAGATCAAGGCGTTTATTAAGAAGTTTAACGAGACGGCGGCTATTTACGCAAAGGAAGGCTTCAAGCTGACTTACCACAACCACGCGTGGGAGTTCAAGCGCATCGAGGGACAGGGCACGCTCACAATGTGGGATATGCTGGTTGAGGGACTTGATCCCGAAAACACCTCTTTTGTTCTCGACACCTGCTGGGTACAGGCAGGCTGTGGCGACGTTCGCTATTGGATCGAGAAGCTGGCGGGCAGAATCGACATTCTGCACTTAAAGGACTGCTACCCCGTAACCACGCAGGATGCCGGCGGCAAGAACGTCACCTATACCACCATGACCGAGGTCGGCAACGGTGGCATCTACTGGGATGGCGTAATCGAGACCGCTCGCAAGACGGGCGTTAAGACCTACGTTGTAGAGCAGGACACCTGCCCTGCAGATCCTTTCGATTCCGTTAAGATCAGCGCAGATTATCTCAAGAAGTATCTGTAATAAATAAAAAACGGCGACCCGCGGGTCGCCGTTTTTTTATTCATGCTTCAGCTCTCTGCCCATGAGCATGGGAAGGGCTTCGGAGACGGGAAGCTCTCCTCGCACGACGCTGTAAACAGCCTCGCATATGGGGAGCTCCACACCAATCGAGCGGGAAAGGTCAATGGCGGCGGGAAGGGCGTTAAGACCCTCAACCACCATTCCGACCTCGCGGGTGGCATCCTTTGCGCTGTATCCTCGTCCGATAAGGAAGCCTGCGCGATTGTTGCGGCTGTGCTGGCTGGTGCAGGTAACTACAAGGTCGCCTATGCCCGCAAGACCGCTGAAGGTCTCGAATTTACAGCCCATTTTGGTTCCGAGACGGGTTATCTCCGCCATACCTCGGGTGATGATTGCCGCTTTTGCGTTGTCGCCGTAGCCCAGACCGTGAGAGATTCCCGCGGCGAGGGCGATGATGTTCTTCAATGCGCCCGAGAGCTCGATGCCCTTAATATCGTCGTTGGTGTATACACGGATAAAGTCGTTTGAAAATATTTGCTGAACGAACGTTGCCGCCTCCTCGTCGCGGCTTGCCGCAACGATGGCCGTGGGCATTCTCAATGCCACCTCTTCTGCGTGGGTGGGGCCTGACAGCGCCACGAGACGGGTACGCCCCGCTCCAAGCTCGCGGTCGATGACCTCGGTGAGCGTCATGTGGGTTCCTTCCTCGAGACCCTTTGCAACGTCGGCTATGACAGCGCCGTCCCTTATGTAGGGAGCGGCTTTTTTTGCCGTTTCCGCAACGAAGATCGAGGGAACGGCAAAGACCAAAAGGTCACAGCCCTGACATGCGCTCTGCATATCGAGAGTGAATTTTATATCGGGTGAAACGCGCATTCCCGGGAGATTTTTATGAGTTCTCAGCTGTGATATGAGCTGGATTTCTTCGGGGATCGCCGACCATACGGTGACGTTGTGATGGCTGAGAGCGAGGGAGTTGGCAAGTGCCATGCCCCAGGTTCCCGCGCCGAGAACAGATATATTTGACATTTCAGTCCTTCCTGCCGCCGCGCGGCAACTTGAAATAACAGCTATATTTTACCACGTTTTCGTCACCGAGTCAAGTGCATATCTTACTTTGAAAATTCCCAGATCTCATTTTCCGTGAGCTTATAGATGAGAGGCTTTTGTGCATCGGGCTTTGCGAAGAGATCGCCCTCATCGGAGCCGGAGAGATACAGGGTAAGCGTTTTTTCCGTTTCAATGTAGCCTCCCGCGGCGTTATCGGCATCAAGCGCCTCCTGCACGATATAGGTGATAGTTACGGTGACGTACGACGGGAAGTAGGTCTCGTTGTCAGCCTCCGTATAGAGATAATCTCCCGAGGGCATTATTGCCGCCACGGCCTCGCAGAGACGGTACATATCCGCATAGCTGTAATCAACCGTCTTGCCGCCTGCGGTTTTTGTTGCGGTGTGGGAGTAGACTGCGCCGCTTGGGTTATCGTCGGTCACCTGATCCTCGTCGTTGTAGAGGAATTCGGAGATCGCTGTGTAAACGATGCTGGAATCTCCTGTTTTGAACTCAACCGACTTGATACTGTCTGCCTCGGGGGGCTGAGGGAAGCTCAAGGTCAGAATTTCGCTGACGGCAAACTCAAAGCTCTCGCAGACCGAGCTTTCCACCGTGAAAACGTAGGTAGGATTCTGCTCACTGCAGAAATAGTATGCGCTTATCATGCTGTTGTAATTTCCGAATCGATATGTCTCTTTGCCGTTTTTGTCGGTGACAGTGACGGTGATTCTTGGCTCGTCAAGCCCGTACTGACTGAGATCCGAGACGTTTTCTATTCTGTTGGTGCCCGTGACGTCGATCATGCTCTGAACAAGCTGCGCTACAACGTCGCTCTGTATTTCAAGGGTCGGCGCGTCGGCGATTATCCAGCTGTCGCCGCTTTTCTCAAACGAGAAATCTCCGTTTTCGTTTTTGACGATGAGAGCCGAAACGGTGTCGCCGTCAATATCGGAGGCGTCGTAGAGTGTGGTGACCTCGGGCTCGTCCTCCTCCTCTTCGTCGCAGGAGCGGACGATAAGGCACATTGAAACAAGGACCAGCAGTAAAAGTATCATAAGCAAAAGCTTGGGTGTTCTTTTCATTATCTTCTTCTCCTGATATACCAGCGCACAACGCCTATGGCAAGGACAGCGATCGGGATAATTGCGGTGAGCAGAGTTCCCCAGAAGGAAGCCTGTGATTCTTCAACGATGAGCATTGAATTTTCAAGCGCCGTGGAGGGGATGGTTCTGACGGTCTGCTCTCTGGGGCAGAAATATGAAAGAACGGATAGGAAATAATTGTAGTTTCCGCCGCTGACTGCGCTGTTGTAGTTGTCGTTGAAGGTGTCGGCAGCAGTCCAGACTATCTTGCCGCCGCTTTCGCTTTCGGCGATGGCGGAGACGGTAAACTGACCGTGTGCCGAATCCTCGGTCTCCTCGGTGGTGCCGGCGTCAACTGCGATAGTGTACGCATTGTCGGAGGTGGTAAAGAGAGGTGTGACTGTGACACCCGAGGGGAGCTCCTCGGCGGTTATAATGCCGTGAGAATAGGGAATGATAAAGGAGCCCGACGTCAGAGACGAAGTGATTGTGTTGCTCGTTGAAGCTGCAGGCATCAGACCGTAGGGCATGCCGCGGTAGTACATTCCCGAGGAGGTTTCGATGATAAGTCCCTCCTGAGTTGACATGCCGTAGTCGGCGAGAATGCCCATAAGATTGGGAAGATTTGTGCTCTTGTAGTTTGTATTGACTATAAGCTCGCCGCCGTTTGCGAGATATTCACGGAGAATGCTTGCCTCGTCCTCGCTGATGTCAGCGGTGGGAACGTTCAGCAGGATCGCCTCCGCGTCATCGGGGAGCTCGCTTGTTCGCAGAGAAAGAGCCTCGATGGTCATATTTTCGCTCTCGATCTGCGAAATGAGAGTCGCGGAGGGAGCCGTTCCGTGGTCAGACAGGTAATAAACTGCGGGTATCTTGTCGGTGGTAACGTAGTCAAGAGCGTTTGTGATGATGCTCTCGCCGTCAAAGTTCAGAACACCGCCCATTGACATACCGTACATCATGTAATAATAGCTCTCGATCTGGCTGTACTCGGTGTAAGAAAGGTTTCCGTATCCCTCAACGCTGAAGAAATACAGATCGTAGAAGTCGATCACCTTAAACCGCTTCTCGCTCTCAACTATCAGAGTGTAGTTATCAAGCTCGGTATCGGAATATTTGGTGTAAAAGGTGGGATTTGCCACGGGGTCGATTATCTCGACGTTTATATTCGGACAAAGATCCTCATATTTTGAGAGGAAGGTTGACAGGTGAGGAATGTTATCCATTGAGCTTCCGCTGTTGTCGGTGCCGCCTTGGCAGAGGAAGTAGATTTTGATCTGTTCCTTTATGTTTGGCAGAGCTTCTTCCGTCGCCTCGGACAGCGTGTAAAGCTCAAGGGAGGTCATATCCAGCTTTGTGTATTTTGAGGGAGCGGAGAGAACGAAAACGTTGACGAGTATCAAAACCGCCAGAACAACGGCGGTCATGACCACCGTATAAGTGCCGACCTTAGAGGAGCGGCTCCTGTAATTTCTCTTTTCCATTTGTCGCACCTCCAATCAGCTCCAACGGCGCTTTTCGACTGCCTGCACCGTCAGATAAACAAAGAAAACAGCAAAAGAAACAAGGTAAACGATGGCGGTCACGTCAAAGATACCGCCGGTCATATCAGAGAATCGGTCAAAGACCGCAAGGTAGGAAATGACCTTGCCGAAAAGTCCGCCGAATGCCGCGTTGTTGGTAAAATAGAAGATGTTCAGGGGGATAAGGCAGACTACGACCGAAATTGCCGAGATAATAAAATCGCGGGTGAGAAGCCAGAAGACAGCGCCCACCGCCACAGAGAGCACGAAGAAGCAGATGTAAGATACTACGGGCGTGGTGGGAAGCGTTGTGGCAAGGCCGCTCATTATGTACATGACGAGGAGCACGCCGAAGCTGATCACGGCCGAGATGACCTGGCTCTCGGTAAGAGTTGACATGAACATACAGATGGCGATAAGCGCGGCGCCGAGAATGAAAAAGCCCAGGAGCGCGATGTATGCGGATTTATAGAAAACGATGCCGAAAAGGCTGAGAATGATAGGGTAAAAGCCCATGATGAAGACCGGAATGGCAAAAACCGCAAGCATGGCAAAATATTTACCAAGCACAACCTTTGTTACGCTCATGGGGAGAGAGTAGAGCAGTTGGTCGGTCTTTGAACGCTTTTCCTCAGCAAAGGATCTCATTCCCAGAAGGGGTACGAGAAGGAGAAAAACGATGGTGATGTTTGAGAGAACGTACTCAAAGGACGTGTAGCCGCCGCGGAGATTGAGGGCGGTGGTGTAGATTCCCGCAAAAAAGAGCAGGAAAGCAATAAACACGGGACCCGTCACGTTGTTCATGTACGAGCGAAATTCTTTCTTGAATACAGAGATCATTTTTATTCCTCCTCTCGCCCGCCGAACAGGGGCTTGTACTCGCCGTCATCGCTGTCTGAATCGTGTGCGGAGATGTCCTCCTCCACCGATTCCTCGCCGTCATCGAAAATTTCGGGCTCTTCCTCGTCCTCGTCGTCAAAGCTGTTGCGTCTTGCGAGAATTTCCTCAATCGAGGGCAGATTTCCGTCCTCGTCGGGCTCAACGCCGTCCTCCGTCATGGCAAGGAAGATGTCCTCGAGGGTCGTTTCCTCGTAATCCATTGACAGAATGGGTGTTTTGCACTCACTCATGGCGAAGAATATGGCGTCGCGGTGGTCGCCTTCCTTTTCAAGCTCAAGCTGAACGTAAGAAATGCCGTCCTTTTCCTCGCCCTCGGCGCTGAGTACACCGTCAAGGGAGCGAAGCGTCTCGAGCGTGCTCTCAAGCTCGCCTCGAACCGTGATTTTAAGCTTGTTTGACTTATTTGCGATAGCTTCAAGGTTCTCTAAGGTGTCGTTTGCCACCAGATTTCCTCTTGAGATTATCATGATGTGCTCGCAAACGGCGCTTATTTCCGCCAGAATATGGCTGGAGAGAATGACCGTTTTCGTCTCGCCCAGGCGGCGAATAAGATCGCGAATTTCAAGTATCTGCTTTGGGTCAAGACCAACCGTGGGCTCGTCCAGGATTATGACCTCGGGGTTGCCGAGCATTGCCTGGGCGATGCCAACTCTTTGACGGTAGCCCTTTGACAGGTTCTTTATGAGCCTGTTTTGATATTCCTCAAGCCCCGTCACCTCAATTACTTCTCGAACCTGACCCGTGATGTCAAAGCCGCGAAGCCCCTTGGCTTCCGCTATGAAGGTGAGGTACTCCGTGGGGGTCATATCGGTGTAGAGAGGGGGTATTTCGGGCAGATAGCCGATAAGCTTCTTTGCCTCAATGGGCTCCTCGAATATGTCGTGACCGTCTATCGTCACAGAGCCCGATGTTGCCGCCAGACAACCCGTTATAATGTTCATTGTCGTGGATTTGCCCGCACCGTTGGGGCCGAGAAGACCGTAAATTTTGCCTTTTTCAACCGTA
>CAZISP010000042.1:0-939 GCA_964541955.1 uncultured Lachnospiraceae bacterium | reverse complement strand
CCTCTATCAAAACTCTACCTCCTGATTTTGAATTTAATTATACATTTTAATTATATTTTATCTTTGTGTCAAGAGTTTGACTGTTTTTTGTTGGTTTTTCGAAAACGATCACACAAAGCGACACAAAACGCAAAAAAGTGCGGCGCGCAGCCGCACTTTTTACCTTGATTTATTTCTTTTTCAGTACCTTTTCGGCAGTTGCCGCTATGTGCGCGGGGGTGAGACCGTACTCCTCAAGGAGCGCGGGGACCGTACCCGACTTGCCAAAGGTATCCTGCGTGCCCATTCTGATAACGGGAACGGGGCATTCCTCGCTCAGAACCTCGCAAACAGCCGAGCCGAGACCGCCGATCACGCTGTGCTCCTCAACCGTAACGACAGCGCCCGTTTCCTTTGCCGCCTTTACCAAGATGTCGCGGTCAATGGGCTTTATAGTGTGAATGTTGATAACGCGAGCGTTAATTCCCTTTGCCGCAAGAAGCTCGCGAGCTTCAAGAGCCATTGAAACCGTGAGACCCGAGCCGACGATGGTAAGGTCGGTGCCATCAGCCATGGTGACGCCCTTGCCTACTTCAAACTTGTAGGTCTGAGCATCGTTGAAGATCGGAACCGCGTATCTGCCGAAGCGCATATAAACGGGGCCGTCGATAGAGAGGGAAGCCTCAACTGCCGCTCTTGCTTCAACTGCGTCCGAGGGGTTGATGACCGTCATTGAGGGAATCGTGCGCATGAGGGCGATGTCCTCAAGGCACTGGTGTGTTGCGCCGTCCTCGCCAACGGTGATGCCCGCGTGGGTTGCACCGATTTTAACGGGGAGGTGGGGATAGCCGATGGAGTTGCGGATCTGCTCAAAGGCACGTCCTGCCGCAAACATAGCAAAGGTAGAGGCAAAGGGGACCTTGCCTGCGGCGGCAAGGCCTGCCGCAACGCTCATCATAT
>CAZISP010000041.1:0-7198 GCA_964541955.1 uncultured Lachnospiraceae bacterium | reverse complement strand
CTCGCCATTCCCATGCTCCTCATCTCCTGCATCGGCATCGATGCGGCGGCGACCGCTCTCAATATTGCGAGCGCGGCGGCAATCACGTGTATCAAGATAGTCGTTGAAACGATCCTCTTCGTTCTCTCTTTCAGATTACAGAGAGAATGGGTCTTTTCATCGAAGAAAAGAAAGGATAACACCCCTAAATGAACAAAACCAATCCCAAGGAAAAGAAGCGGGAAAAACGGATAGCCTTCTCAAACAGCGACTACCTGGACTATGCGGGCTTTGAGCGCAGAGCACCAAAAAAACATCTGACGGCAGGCACTGTCGTCCGTCGCGCCCTTCTCGTTTTCTTCTCAATTCTGCTTTTTATAATTATTACCGTTTACACCCTTGTTTTCACCATCGCCCACGGGCCGAGTGAGACCGTCCGTGACCTGCTTGTCCAGGCGGCGGATCAGGCAAGCGCGACGAAATGGGTGCCTTACCTGTTTCTTGGCAAAGAGACGGTGAAGGATATTCTTGCGGAGAGCCACGTGGTAAGCCGTGAGGTCATCTCTCTTGAGGACTACGCCGACAAGGGAGACAAGAGCGACGACACCGTAAAGGACGAGTGGGAGGGCACGCAGGACGGACTGCAGTTCTTCACCGTCAAGGGCTCTACCTACACAGCCTACATGATGATAATAAAGGACCCTTCAAGGGTATTTGTTGGCACGTCAAGCGACTTCAAAAGTGACAAGCAGGGCATGAACATTTTTGATGCCACCGCCAAGTACGGCGCTGTGGCGGCAATAAATGCAGGTGAGTTTTCCGACCCCGGCGGAGTGGGAACGGGCGACAATCCCATCGGGCTTACGTATTCGGGCGGCGAGTGCGTCTGGAACGACGGATATAAGCGGACGTTTATCGGAATCGACGAAACCAACAAGCTGATCGTCACCGAGAAGATGACCCGAGCTCAGGCAGACGAGCTGGGCATACGCGATGCCGTGTCCTTTCAGACGGGAAATACTCTCATCACCACCGAGGGAGACAGCATAGTTCTTCACCGTGCCGACGGAAACACGGGCACGGCGCAGAGAACGGCTATCGGTCAGAGAGCTGACGGCGCAATTATACTTCTCGTCACCGACGGCAGAACAGCCAGCAGTATCGGCGCAACCCACAACGACGTTATCGACATTATGGTCGAATACGGCGCTGTCACGGCAGGGATGCTTGACGGCGGCTCGTCTGCCATGATGTATTATGAGGATTATTTCGAAAAATACGATTACGACGCGGAAATGCTCGACAAATATCAGAGAAAAGGTCTTGTAAACAAGTACAAGGCGTTCACCACACCCAGAAAGATGCCTACGTTTTTCATGGTTGCGCCCGTCGCTGACGGTACGGAGGGTTGACGATGAATAAAAAGAGACAGTCATCCGTTTTCTACAGGATTTTTGCACTTGTCTGGGCGGTTCTGCTTTGTCTGCTGGTGGTCTCGGTCTTTATTCTCCGTTCCTATCTGGCGGACTATGAGAGCACACTCCCGCAGCACGTGGCTCAGGATATGTTCGAAAAGTATTTCACCGATTTCGACGCGCTGAAGATTTTACGCGACACGGGTACGGAAGAACCCGAGTTCGACACGCTTGAGGACATGGCGGCAAGGATAGAGGACAGCATCAAGGGAAAGGAGCTTTCCTATTCTCCCTCCTCCGTCGGTCTTGACGAGACAAAGGAAGCATATTACGTAAAATACAGCGACGGAGAGCGAGACGTTAAGGTCGCCGCGTTCACCGTCGAGAAAAGCGACAAAAAAAGTAAGCGCGGCTTTGACACATATGAAATGGGAGAGATAGAGCTTTACTGCATTCCAATAGAGGACGTGGTGATAAAGGCTCCCACAGGCTATGCCGTAACGCTCAACGGAAAAAACCTTGGTGAGCAGTATGCCACGGGCGATCCCATTGAAACCGAGAGCTGCAAATACATGAAAGACGGCGGCGTGGGCATCACCTACACCCTCTACACCGTTCCCGGGCTTTACAAAACTCCCGAAATCAAGGTTACAACAAAAAAAGGAGAGGAGAGCGCAGTTGAACTGAAGGACGGCGTATATGAAGCGGCAATAGTTTACAGCGCAGAGCTTCAGGAGCGCTTCGGTCAGCGAATGATCAATGCGGCAAAGGCTTATGCCACCTTCATGCAGAACGACTGCACGTTTCGTGCGGTAGACCCTTATTTCCTCACGGGAACCGACATCTATAACTACATTCGCACGACACAGAATATGTGGGTCATCGACCACGACAGCTACTATTTTGAGGACGAGAGCGCAACGGAGTTTTACGAATACGCAGAGGGCGTTTACTCCTGTAGGGTGAAGCTAAAGCACGTGCTCAAGCGCGCACGAATGGAGGATCACGTTGACTATGTGGACGTGACCTACTATTTTATCATTGATTACGGCGACGGCGTGGTTTACGCCAGCTCCAACAACTAAAGGAGACAAAAATGATCGAATTTATTACAAGCATTGACCTGGCTATCCTTGAAGCTATTCAGGGCATTAAGTGCGGTTTTCTTGACTTTCTTGTGCCCCTTGTCACAAAGCTTGGTGACGGCGGTATCTTCTGGATCGCTCTTGCGGTCATTTTTCTGTTCTTCAAAAAGACTCGCAAAACGGGACTTGCCATGGGCTTTGCGCTGATTTTCGGACTGCTTGTGGGCAATCTGACACTAAAGCCTCTTGTGGGAAGAATCAGACCATATGATATAGCGGGATACGAGGCTATACGAGAGGCGCTTCTCGTGGCGCCTCTTGAGGATTTTTCTTTTCCCTCGGGTCACACCTTGGCCTCATTTGAGGGTGCCACCGCCATTTTCATGTTCAACAAAAAATGGGGCATTGGGGCTTACGTTATAGCCGTTCTCGTGGCGTTCTCACGCCTTTACCTTTTCGTCCATTATCCCACCGACGTGCTTGCAGGACTTATCCTCGGCGTGACCTTCGGCATTCTGGGATCTATGCTTTCACGCTTCATTTTCAGCAAATTCGAAAAGAAAAATCAGCCCGAGAGCTGATTTAAGGTGAATAAATTGAAGAAAATTTCTCTTTTACTTTTAGTTCTGCTCGCAGGCGTTCTGCTCCTCTCATGCGGCAAGGTTGACACGCCCCCCGACGACATCGGGGAGACCGTGCTCTCCCCCGATATTCCCGCCTCACCCGCACAGCCCGACGAGCCACGGGATCCCGACACAAGGCTCTCCTTTGCGGCGGTTGGCGACATGATATCCTACACGGGAACGATACGTGACGCCAAAAGCTGTGCCGTACAAGGCGGCAGAACATACAACTTCGCGCCCATATTTGAAAACGTTCTCCCCCTGATCGAGAGCGCGGACATAGCATTTATAAATCAAGAGACCCCCATGGCGGGCGAGAGCTACGGCTACAGCTCTTACCCCCACTTCAACACTCCGCAGGACTTAGCCTATGACATTGTTGAAGCGGGCTTTGACGTGGTGAACATAGCCACGAATCACATGCTCGATGCAGGCTCAAAGGGCCTTGAAGAAACCATAAATTTCTGGAACACCCTGCCCGTCACCACCATCGGCGGCTATCTCGATGAGGACGACCTTGACAACATCCGAGTGGTTGAGCAAGACGGCATCAAAATCGCATTTCTCTCCTACACGTACAGCACCAACGGCTACCGTCTGCAAAACGGCTACGACATTCAGATCCCCTACATCGACGAGGCTCTTATCGAGCGACAGGCGAGGGCGGCGGATGAGATTGCGGACCTTGTTTTCGTCTCAATGCACTGGGGAGATGAAAACAGCATGAAGACAAATGACAGCCAAAAGGCTCTGGCGAGAAAAATGTGCGCCTGGGGAGTTGACGTTATCATCGGGCATCACCCCCACGTGATCCAGCCCGTCGAGTGGATCGAGGAGGAAGAAAATAAGCTCCTGTGCATCTACTCCCTTGGAAACTTCGCCGCGGAACAGGATCACGATTATCAGCTTCTCGGCGGCATTATGACCTTTGACATCGTGCGCGAGGACGGGGAAATATTTATCGACAAGCCGATACTTCACCCCACAGTCTACTACTACGACAAGAGATTTTACAAAAACTGCACCTATCTGTTTGAAAATTTTTCCGCCGACATGGAAAAGAGCCACGGAATTTCCTACTACGGGCGCTCAATCTCAATTGAGAAGCTTCGTTCTTACGTTCTGAACACCGTTTCAAAGGAATTTCTTTCGCAGGAATGGCAGTAACAGGGCGACGGCAAAAAATCCAAGGAAAAACAACACCGCAGTGCTTGACACAGCGACGGCGGGGGCTGACGGCAAAGACGTCTCAAGCCCGAAAAAGCGAATATACAAGTACGCAAGGAGTGCCGAAAGCACTCCTTGCACTGCTTTTGCGGCAAAATACGGGCGGTAAGACATAGGTATCCCGCGGCAGACCGACAGTATCTGAAAATGCACCGACACCCCTGCCCAGCCCACGAAAAGCGCAGTCCAGACCGTTCCCCACATGCCAAGCTCGGGAGCAAGAGCAACGGCACCCGTCATCTCGAAAAATCCCAGAACGGGAATTTTCAGCACGGAGGGTATCCCAAAGTCCTCCAGCACCGAGCAAAGTGTCCCCACAGCCGAGGTGAAGAACAGAACGAAGCCGCAGATTTTCAGCATGGAATACGCACAGTCTCCCACGCTGTCGCAAAAAAGAGCAATGCCTCCTCCCCGCTCCGCTTTGCCGCTCTCCGCGTGGTCGCTCGGATTTATGGGCGACAAAAATCTCAGCGCGACACCAATGACGACAGCGGTGAATATCTGTATAAAATAGAGAGCCGTGCCGAAAGGGCGGCTTGACCAGATTGAGATGCCCACGACGCTGATAAGAAACGCCGAGCCGGGAATGCTCGATATTATCAGCAATCTTTGAAGCTCGGCGGTGCCGATCCTGCCCTTTTTATACAGCTTAACAGCCGCCATGGCTCCCACTGGAAAGCCGCACAGCATCCCCGCAACGGGCACGAAGGCCGCCGCGCGGCTGATGCCGAAAAGCCTTGCCGTAAATCCGCCCACATATCTTCCCACCAGCTCTGCGCCGCCCATATCCACAAAGAGAGAGGACAGCACCGCAAAGGGAAAAAGCGACGGAATAACTCTCTCGGCGCATAGCTTTAAGCCGCTTCTCATATACCCGATAGCAATATCGGGCTTTTTTAATATGGCATATATAAAGACCACGGAAAGAAACAATAGTGCGGCGTCTCCAAAGGTTGTTTTTTTCATTCCATACCCCTTATCCGCAAAGGCGAACGTGCTACTTCGCTCTCCGCTTGCATATATTTATTCACAGCCATTTTATGGCGATCGAGTATGACATATTCCGAGGGAGAACAAATGAAAAAAAAGCAAAAAGAGGACAGACCGACGCTTGGCGAGAGACTTTGCCAATGTATGGATTTTCCCGCCGACATGGCAAGCGGCAGTCTCGTTGAGATAAGAGGCAGGGGCAACGCCACCGTTTGCGGATGCAGAAAAATTCTGCTCTACACCCCCGAGCGCATTGAGCTTGAAGGAAAGGACTTTGACACGGTGATAGTGGGCAAAAAGCTTGAATTTACGGGCTTTGGCGACAAGAGCGCCGAGCTTTGCGGGCTTATTGACAAAATAGAGTTTCGAAGGAGGAGCGAGAAATGCTTGTAAGGATTAAAAACGCTTTGATCGGCGGCACAACCTTGACCGTTCCCGCCGAGCGTGCTCCCGAGGCGTTGAGCCTATGCCTTGAAATGAAGCTCCCCTGCAGCCGTGCGGAAATCTGCGGCGACAGCCTTGTTATCGAGACCACGTACAGAGCGGCAAGAAAACTCGCACGGCGGCTCTCCGCTCTTGAGATCAGCTGCACCGAGCATTGTCACGGTTTTCCGTTCTTCCTTTGGGCATACAGAAAGCGCCCGGGAATTTTCGCAGGGCTTATCCTTGCTCTCGCCATTATTTTCCTATCGGGGAGCGTCGTTTGGGATATTCGCGTGAGCGGCAACAGCTCCATCGACAGCGCCACGGTTAAAAGAGAGCTTGGTGCGGCAGGATTTGGGCTTGGGAGCTCGGTCAAAACGGATGTTGACAGGGTATCAAATTCGCTTCTTGCAAGATCGGACAGAATTTCCTGGCTTTCGATAAATATGTCGGGAACGGTGGCTTACGTACAGATCCGCGAGGAGGCAAGCTACATAGAAAAGGACACCTCCCCCTGCAATTTAGTGGCGTCGCGTGACGGAACGGTAGAGAGAATCGAGGCGACGAGCGGAACGGTGTGCGTAGAAGAGGGTCAATCGGTCAAAAAAGGGGATATTCTGGTCAGCGGAGTGCGCGGCGGAAAGCTGGGAAATTATACTCTGGAGCAAGCGACGGGAGCGGTTTACGCAATCACCGGCCGAGAGTTTTCGGTGGAAATTCCGCTTCAATATGAGGTCGAGGTGCCCACGATGACCGAAAAAGGCGAAAAATACATAAAATTTTTCTCAAAAACCATATTTTTTTCAGGAAACAGTAGAAATTCGGGTGCAAAGTGTGTTAAAATATACAGAGAAGATAATTTGTCACCCCCGAGCCTTCCTCCTCTGCCATTCGGTGTTGTCACAGAGCTTGTGACGGTCTACGAAACGGTCACGAGAACGAGGACGGAAAAGGAGGCATCGGACATGGCGTTTGTTCTGCTCGGACGACAGATCGCCCGGGAGCTTGAGAACGCTGACCTGATGTCAAAGACGATCAAAAGCGAGATAAGCGATACCTCCGTGCGGCTGAGTTGCACGGCGGTATGCTCGGAGAACATCGCTCTGTCTCAAAAAATAAATCAGTAAAGGAAAACGTATGCAGAAAAAAATAAACTTTTCCCGCCCCGGAATAATCTCGAAAATATTCGGAAGCTACGACGTGAACATTCGTCTCATCGAGCAAAGGCTCTCGGTTGAAATCGCCTCCCGCTCGGGTAATGACGGAGATTCGGTCATCATCGACGGTGCCGAGGATAAGATCACTCAGGCGGCGAAGGCAATCAGCTATCTTGAGCAGGTGGCTCTCCGCTCGGACGACGTCAGCGACACTCAGGTGAACTACGTGCTGGACATGATAGAGGACGGCAAGGAGGAGCTTCTTGTCACCCCCGGCGAGGACTGTATCTGCATAACCA
>CAZISP010000040.1:0-7227 GCA_964541955.1 uncultured Lachnospiraceae bacterium | reverse complement strand
ACACCCAATGCTGCTGAGGGTGTTTGCCACCGAGTTTGCGGCGATGGCGGCGGTGCCGAACAGGGTAACAATCCGAACCACCAAAAGGCGCCCCAGGTGAAACATCCCGTTCTCGATTCCGCTGGGGATACCTATGTAAAGTATTTGCAGGATCAGCTTTTTATCGGGCTTAAAGGGAGCCAAAAGCTTTGTGGTCAGCATATGCCCCGGCAGGGAGAGCTTGACCAACAGGAATACCATGGCGCAGGCTCTTGCAAAAAGCGTTGATATTGCCGCGCCCGCAACGCCCCATTTGAAAACGTAAATAAGGAGCGCGTTTCCCGCAATATTGATTATATTACTGCCAAGGGACACCTGCATTGATATTTTGGAATTTCCGGTGGCTCGGAAGACTGCGGCGCAGGCATTATAAAGCGCAATCACGGGGAAGGACATGGAGGTTATAAAAAAGTAGGATCGGCTTGCCAGCATCACATCTCTCTCAACGTTTCCGAATATGAGGCTGAGAATATTATCCCGAAGTCCGATACACAGAAGCGTTATGGTCAGAGACACCGAAAGGGCTACAAAAAGCAGCTGCCGAACGGTTTTCTGCGCGTCCTGTATACGGCGCGCGCCCACAAACCTTGACACCACCACGGCACCGCCCGTTGCCAGCGCGGAAAAAACGTATATCATAACGGCGTTTATCATATCGACCAGCGAAACGCCCGAAACCGCCGCGTCTCCAAGGGAGGACACCATCATGCTGTCGAACATTCCCACGGTAACGGCAAGCGTCTGTTCAACTATCAGCGGCCCGATCAGCCTTCTTAAATCAAGGGAGGAGAACAACTCGCCCTCGTGTCTATTGATCTTCATACTCTTTTCCAAATCTCACAAAGCAACCCCACCCATATCGGGCGGGGTTGCTCGTTTTAATAATTCGTTTCAGTCAAGCTGATTATTCAGCGGGCTTTGCAGGGAAATCTGCGCGCCACTCGAGAACTGTCTTGGTTTCATCACCGTATGTGATCTGGAGGTAGTCAACGATGTGAGCGATCTTGTTGGGGTCGCCTTCCTTGTTATCGTTGTACTCAATGCTCTGACGAGCCTCATAGAAGGTGTTGGCGATAACGTTCAGAGCATCCCAGTTGAATACGTGGATGTTCAGCTTTGTTTCGGAAGAGTTGTTGCCAAAGACATTCCATCTTGCGGAGTCGGTCGTCTGATTCGATGTAGCCATAGAGTAAGCACTGATGGCCGTGAAGCACTCGGGCATGATAATGTCGTCGATGTTATCAAGGCTGTTGAAATAACCCTTGCAGATGGTCTTGATAGCCGTATTAGAGAGATCCATCGTACCTGCTGCGGGCATATCGAAGCCTACTGTCCATACTCTTGTAAGAGACTTTGCGCCATAAAATCCATACTGCTGGTTGTTCGTAAACTTATCAGCGGTGGGAAGAAGAATGTTCTCAATAGCTGCAGCGTTATATACAACACCGTAATCGGTTACCTTACCAAGACCGGAAAGGTCTACGAGAGAATCTACCTCGTAAGCGTCAAGGTAGGACTTGTCAGCCGTTGCGTAGATGAAGTTTCTGAGAGCCGTGCAACCGTACAGGAGATATTTACCTGCCGTCATACCCTCGGGATAAACGATAGTTGCGATAGCATTGGACTTCTTGGAATCATCAAACGAGCCGGAGCCGAAGGTATCTACACCGTAGTCAACAACGAGGGTCTTGATCTTAGCCGCATTCTCAGCGGTGAAGATAGGAGAATAGATGGTTGCTGTCTTGAGCATACCGTTAGCCGTAGGATCCTCAGTTACGCTCTTGGGCGTGAAGTAATAAGTGGAATAAGGAGCGCTTGCACCGTAGGAATCGCTGAGCTGAGGAAGAACAGACGTCTCAGCCGCAGGATCAGCGCGGTAAACTACAACGAGGCTATCGCCGTCAACGAGAACGGACCAGAGAACGCCTGTAGTAGCCGTATCTTCAACCTTTACACCAACGGAGTTCCACTGAACCGCATTGTTCTTCTTGTACATATCCCAAGCACGGAGAGGAAGATCAACGTATGTGAACTTGCCGTCAGCGTCGTACTCGTAGCCCTGTTTGAGTGTGAGGAGCTCGCTGGGAGCCTTTGTATCATCCTCGGTTACGGCAAATGCACCGTTCTTGAGAACGTTCCACAGACAAATGTCGTCTGTGTTCTGAGCGTTTACGGCACCTGCCTTGTACATCTCAAGTGTGAGAGTGTAGAGGGAGATGGTGTTCTTGCCTGTCTTTGTTGTGTACTCGGAGGATGTGATAACTGTATCTGTGCCGTTCGACCACATAGCGTAGCCCGCAACGTAGATATCCTTGAGAGTGTTAGCGCCCTCAAAGTCTCTTACAGCGATGCAATACTGCTTTGCGTCAACGTCAACGTACTTGTTAAGACCCGTTCCGTCATCGGCGAAGATAACGATTCTCTGGATCTTGGTTCCGTCAGCTACCGCCAGGAGCTTCTCGGCAGAGCCTGCCAGCTCGTAGTTTGCAGCGGAAGCGGCAATTGCACCGTACTCAACGAGAGCATAGCCTGTCTCAGCAGCAATATTCTCAGCCTTTGCCTCGTCGAAGGAGAAGAGAGCACGGAGGCCGTTGTAGGAGCTGGTGCGGAGCATAAAGCCGTCAGCCGTGATTACGCTGGGGATAGATACGCCCTCGCTGTCATCGGAATCCTCAACCTTAGTTGTAACAACCGTTGCGCTTACGCCTACAGCTGCAAGAGCAGTCTCCATGTTGATCTTATCAAGATCGGAATAAACCTTGATGGTAAGACCGGAAACGCCCGTAAATGCGTTAGCATTTTCAATCTTCATGTCGGCAGCAACCGAGCCCTTGATGTCGATGGTCTTGAGAGCCGTGCATCCGTTGAACGCGTTAGCCTTGATCAGCTCAAGCGTTACGCTGGCGGGGACAACAAACTCAACGAGGCTCTTGGAGTTCTGAAGAGACTGAGTATCGATAACACCTGCATATTCCGTGTCGCCGTCCTTGATGGAGCCGAACCAAACAACCGACTCTGCTCCGCTACCATACAGAAGCTGGGATACGTAATATGTCGCGCCGCTTACTGTGTAAGCTGTAGCAGTGCTGAAGCCGGAGAGGTCAACAACGCCCTCTGTAACCGCCTCGGCATACGTGCCGTCCTCGTTGAACGTCACGTGGTCGAAGGTCTTGAGAGAAGACACGGTGTAGAAGAGACCGCGGTATGTGTTTGTAAAGGAGATTCTCGTGATCTTGCTGTCAAAGAGAATCGTTTCAGCCTCAAGAGTGCGGAGCACGAGACCAACCGTACCGAAATAAGGTGTAATGCCCTTGTCGGCGCGGAACTCAACGGAGGCGAAGGGCAGGTCGTTGTTTGCAAGCTGAGTGAATACCCAAGCCAGCGTGTAGGACGCGCCGTTCTCCAGGCAGTTTCTCAGGTTCTTGTAAGGAGCGATGTTAGTGTAAGCCCACTCTACAAGCTTATCCTGATCAGCTGTCGCCGTAACAGACTCGGTCTCGCCGTAGCCCAGCGAAGCCTTATATTCAACGTAAGAAGCATATGCAGCTGCCGTAACGTAAACGTTAGACCACTGCTTGCTTGCCTTGCCGGCTGTTATGTATCTCTCATAAATAGGATACAATGCCGCTTTCTGTGTAACGTACTGAGAAGCCTCGGCAGCACCGCCCGCAAAAGCCTTTGCGATAGCATTGTCCGCCGTGTTAGTTACGTCAACGAAGCAGGAAGCGTAAGCGTAGAACTTCGACTGATTAGTTGTCGTCAGGTTCTTTGCGCTGACAACGGCTTCTTCGCCGGAGTTGCCGGACATATTGTTGTTGACGATCAGCCAAACAGCCTCGTTCGTCGTCTTGTTCCAGTAGAATCTTGCGTTGGCAACGTGAGCGAACGTAGAAAAGCTGCTTTCCGTAGCAGAATAATCCATCGTGCCGGTTCCCATCAGATACCAGCCGTCCTCAGTGTCCACGTCCGTATAGCCGGAGTCGATCCACTGCTCGTCTGTGTTTGTAACGCCCTTAGGAAGGTCTGTGTCAATGTCGAACGCGAACGCACAAACGGACATGACAGCAGCCACAACCAGCGTCAAAACCAGAGCAAGAAGAATTTTTCTTGTTGTTTTCATGATATTTTCTCCTCGTTTTTAAGATTTTTTAGATATGTAGACAATCTTACTCCTGTATTTTAACACTTTTTTCCTTGCAAGTCAAGAGTTCATTTCAATTTACCACCCCAAAAAACGAATAATCGGTCATTTGCATAATTCAAGGCACCCAAAATTGGAACTTTTAACGAAAACCTTGAATTATATATGTTTTTATTGTGACGGAGGCTTGTTTTTTCGATATTTTTTCTCTTATTTTTCGATTTCGCTTGAAAAAATTTCTTCCTTATGTTATAATTGGACTGTATATGCAATTTACGGCGCCGCGTGCGCCCCGAAAACACAAAGAGGTACATCATGTTAAAGGATAAAAAAGTCTCCTATTCGGGCATTCAGCCCAGCGGCAATCTCACCATCGGTAATTACCTTGGCGCGCTGCGGAATTTCTCGAAATACAGCGAGGAATACCAGACCTTCTACTGCGTAGTCGATATGCACGCCATCACCGTGCGCCAGGTTCCCGCGGAGCTGCGCCGCCGCACCTACGAGACCCTGGCTCTCTACATCGCCGCCGGTCTTGACCCCGAGAAAAACACGCTTTACGTTCAGTCTCACGTTCCCGCTCACGCGGAGCTGGCTTGGATCCTCAACTGCTACACCATGTTCGGCGAGCTGTCAAGAATGACCCAGTTCAAGGACAAGAGCGCAAAGCATTCGGACAACATCAACGCAGGTCTTTTCACATATCCCACCCTCATGGCGGCGGATATCCTGCTCTATCAGACGGACGTGGTGCCCGTGGGCATCGATCAGAAGCAGCACGTTGAGCTTGCCCGCGACATCGCGGGACGCTTCAACCAGGCTTATTCCGAAACCTTTACCATTCCCGAGCCCATTATCTCAAAGAGCGGCATGAAGATCATGTCCTTGGCCGACCCCACAAAGAAAATGAGCAAGTCGGACGAAAACGCCAACGCCGTTGTTTACATTCTCGACGACAAGGATACAATAATAAGGAAGTTCAAGCGCGCCGTGACCGACAGCGACACCTGCGTGCGCTACGGAGAGGGCAAGGACGGCATCAACAATCTCATGTCCATCTACTCCTGCGTCACAGGCAAGACATACGAGGAGATCGAGCGCGAGTTTGAGGGATGCGGATACGGTGATTTCAAGCTTGCCGTGGGCGAGGCGGTGGCCGATACCCTGGCTCCCGTGCAGGCAGAGCACGCCCGTCTGCTGGCAGACAAGGCGTACCTTGAAACGATTATGAAGAACGGTGCCGACACCGCATCTTATTTTGCACAAAAAACCCTCTCGAAGGTTAAGAAAAAGGTAGGCTTTCTTATCTGATCTGATGATGTGAAAGGATTGTTTCATTCATGAAAACTTTGATACAAGCACTGATGGCGGTGCTGTGCGCGGGGCTTCTGTCCTACTGCTGTACGCCGTTGGTGCGTGTTCTGGCTTACCGACTGCACGCAGTCGACGTGCCAAAGGACAGCAGAAGAATGCACAAGGTTCCCACCCCCAGAATGGGCGGCGTTGCCATATTCATCGGAATCGCCCTGACCATGCTCACCTTCTGCGAGATGTCCAATTTCATTATAGTCGCTCTCTACGGCGCCCTGCTGATGGTGATCATGGGCGTTTTTGACGACATTTACTCGCTGAACGCTCTCCTGAAGCTGGGCGTTCAGATTCTGGCGGCGCTGACTGTGGTACTCAACGGAATTTGCATCGATTTTATCTCCGTCGGAGACAAATTTTACTCCTTTGGAAGCTGGTCGGTACCGATTACCGTGATCTGGATAGTTGCGCTGACCAATGCGCTGAATCTTATCGACGGCCTTGACGGCCTGGCGTGCGGCGTCTCGGTTATCTGCTCCACCTCTCTGCTTTTTGTCACCCTTATCGCGGGGGACGTGCAGTCGGCGCTCATAACCGCAATAATCGTGGGAGCTTGCATGGGCTTCATGCCCTATAACGCTCACCCCGCAAAAATATTCATGGGCGACAGCGGCTCTCAGCCCTTGGGCTTTCTCCTGGCAGTGCTGTCGGTGCAGGGAGTTTTCAAGACCTCAACGGTCCTGTCCTTCCTTATCCCCCTGTCTATCTTCGCGCTTCCTCTTTTCGACACGACAGCCGCCATCGTTCGTCGCCTTCTTCACGGCAAGAACCCCTTCTCGGCCGACAGAGGACACATTCATCACCGTCTGATCGACTTTGGCTTCGGGCAAAAAAAGAGCGTTCGCATTCTTTATTCCGTATGCGGCATTATGGGTGTGGCAGCCGTGCTCCTCTCGCTTGAAAAGTATATCCCCGCAGTCATAATGCTGGTAGCGGGCGTTGCGGTGTTCATCATCAGCGCCGCGGTTTACAAGCGTCCGCATCTTCGCCCGCTGACGGGAATGTTCGATCAGATAGACGAGATCGAATCGGGCGTCAAGACCATGGACGAGGCAAGGGCCGCCGACCTTCTCTGCAAAAAAACCGAGCCGAGCAAGGACGAACAGAAAAAATAAGACCGAAAGGAGAGAACTTACCCCATGGCAAAAAGACGAAAACAAGCCGAGGCGTCAGTCCGACTGACAAAGAGCGGCGCCTTTGGTGCCGTCATCATGGTTTTCACGGCGGTGTTTATCTGCATCGTGGCGATCACTCTCCTATATATAATGAACTCTTCGGGCGCAGGCGACGACGGAAATGACACCACCGACAAAACGCAAAGCAACGGAATGTCGATCGAGGACAGCCTTCGGGAGCTTTTCCCCGAGGAGCTTGAATACGTCCCCACCCCCGACCTGTCCGATGCCGAGGCGTTTGCCGCCTACAACACCAAGACCACCTACTATCGGGAGTGCGTAATTACCCGTTCGGACGGGGAAAACAAGACCGAGCAAACCCTGCGGATACTTCGCGAGGGAGATTGTTACAATATCAAGATCATTGAAGACGGCACGCTTGTGGAAACGCTTGTCTCGGACGGCAAGCAGGCTTGCATTGTAAACGAGGTCACGGGCAACGTCTCATACTGTCCGCTGGGCGGGGAGTTTACGGTCGAAAATCTGGTGGGGCTCACCGATCAC
>CAZISP010000039.1:0-7492 GCA_964541955.1 uncultured Lachnospiraceae bacterium | reverse complement strand
AGATTTTATGATTGAACTTCTGTCACCTGCGGGTAATTTTGAAAAGCTGAAAGCTGCGCTGCTCTACGGAGCGGACGCGGTCTATCTGGCGGGCAATATGTTCGGCATGAGAAGCGCGGCGGACAATTTTTCCGTGGAGGAATTGTTTGAAGCGGCGCGGTACACCCACGAAAGGGGGAAAAAGCTGTATCTGACCGTCAATACCATGCCCAGAGGGTACGAGTACCCTCAACTGAGACGTTACCTTGGATCCCTGCGGGGGTCGGGTATCGACGCCATGATAGTGGCGGACATGGGCGTTATGGACACAATAAAAGAAATCCTGCCCGAGATGGAGATTCACGTTTCCACCCAGGCAAGTGCCGTCAGCTCGGCGGCAGTCAAGGCTTACGCGAGACTTGGCGCAAAGCGCGTCGTTCTTGCAAGAGAGCTGACATTTGACGAGATCCGCCAGATCCGCGCGGAGATCCCCGACGATATCGAGCTTGAAGCCTTTATTCACGGCTCTATGTGCGTGTCTTACAGCGGACGTTGCACACTTTCCAACTATCTGACGGGCAGAGACGCCAACCGAGGCGCCTGCACACAGCCCTGCCGTTGGAATTACACCATCACCGAGGAAAAGCGCCCCGACATACACCTGCCCATCGAGCAGACCGAGCTTGGAACGTTCATTTTAGGCTCCAAGGATATGTGTACCATTGAGCACGTGCCCGAGCTGGTTGAAAGCGGCATCAACTCCTTCAAAATTGAGGGCAGAATGAAGAGCGCGTACTACACGGCGGTGGTCACCAACGCTTATCGCATGGGAATCGACCGATATCTGACCGATAAGGCAGGCTACGTCTTTGACCCTTTGCTGCTTCGTGAGCTTGAGAGCGTCAGCCACCGTGAATACTGCACGGGCTATTATTTTGACAAGTCTGCGGACGAGCCGAATCTGTGTACGGAGAACGGCTACATCCGTGAAAAAGCGTATTTCGCCACGGCGATAGAGGGCGAGGACATGATTTTACCCGATCAGCCCACACAAAACGAAAACGGACGTCTTTATCCTTTCATTCAACGCAACAAGGTGAGCGTAGGGGATAGCGCAGAGCTTATCTCGCCCTCAAAGGTGGGCAGAGCGTTCTCTGTCACCGAGCTTTACTCGGACAAGGGAGAAAAAATAGAGAGCGCACCTCACCCCGGACAAAAATTCTTTGCGCGAGTGCCCATTGAGGTAAAGATGGGCGACATTATGCGAGCAGGAGGAGACAAATGACGGTTTTAATCACCGCGCTTATTGCGGTCGTGTACGGCATCGTTGAGGGCATTACCGAGTGGCTGCCCGTCAGCTCAACGGGACATTTGATTTTGCTTGAGAGCTTTTTGAAAATGCCCGCAAGCGACGAATTTATGGAAATGTTCGACGTGGTCATTCAGCTTGGGGCTTGCCTTGCGGTGCTGAGCCTGTATTTCAAGACTCTCGTGCCGAAATTCAACGCAAAAAAGAGCGACGGCGGCTTTTTCGGCTGCTCCGAAAACAAAAGAATCTTCAGCCTTTGGCTGAAGATTATAGTGGCGGTTCTTCCCTCGGCTGTCATCGGACTTCTCTTGGACGACTGGTTTGACGCCCATTTTTACAACGCAACGACGGTAGTTATCACCCTCGCCCTCTACGGCGTGATGTTCATTATCGTCGAGCAATTTAACAAGAAAAGAACGCCGTCTATCGAGGCGTTGGAGAGCATTTCATACACAAAAGCCCTTGGAATGGGCTGCTTTCAGGTGCTGGCATTGATTCCAGGCACGTCACGCTCGGGCTCCACGATCTTGGGCGGTCTGCTTCTTGGATACGACAGAAAAACGGCGGCGGAATTTTCCTTCTTTTTGTCTCTGCCCACGATGGTTGGTGCGTCGGCACTGAAGATTCTGAAATTCCTGCTTGACGGCGTGAAGATAACGAGTGCCGAGGTGGTGGCGCTTGTGGTTGGCTGTCTTGTGGCGTATCTTGTGTCGGTCGTTGCCATAAAGTTCCTCATGGGCTTTGTGAAGCGTCACAGCTTCTCCGCTTTCGGTATCTACCGCATAGCTTTGGCGGCGATAGTGGCGGTTTTGTTGCTTTTAGGTATAGCATAAAAGTTTTTGTCGCAGACGTCGACCCCTACGGGTATATACCAAATCGTTCGCCCCGTTGGTAGGGGAGGGGCTTGCTCCCGCCGAAAAGAAAGGCAAGATCGGACATCGCGGCGGGAGCAAGCCCCCGCCCTACGGATGCAGACCAAAACATTCCCCTAACAAAAAACACGAAAGGCAAAAAAATGGGATTTTATAAAATAGCCGACAGAGTATTTGAGATAAAAGAGCGATACGATTATATAAAAAAGGCGTGTGCCGACTACCTCTGCGATGCCGCTTCGGCCGACTGCGTGGTAGCTGTGTCGGACGAGGACATAAAGCTCCAGGTCGAGCTTGCCGAAAAGGTGGGTGAGCCAATTGCAAACGCGGAACAGCTTGAATATCTGGCGGCGTACCGCATTATCACCGAGTATCTCTATCGCGAGGACTGCTTTCTCTTCCACGCGGCGGTCATAACCCTTGACGGCAAGGCCTACGCCTTTACCGCGCCCAGCGGCACGGGCAAGACTACCCATATCAGGCTTTGGAAGAAGTGCTTTGGAGACAGAGTTCAGATAGTCAACGGCGACAAGCCGCTTATCAGGCGCGTGAAGAACGGCGGAGAGGACAAATTTATCGCCTACGGCACCCCCTGGTGCGGCAAGGAAAGATATAACCGCAACACAAGCGCCGCCATTGAGGGGATCTGCATTGTCTCGCGGGGCGAGAAGAACGAAATCGAGCGGATTTCCGTTGAAGCGGCAGTCCCCGAGCTTTACCGTCAGATGATGATATTCGCGGACAAAAAATATCTTGGCTCACTTCTTGACATGATAGACGGAATGGTAAATAACATCCCCGTGTACAGACTGAAGTGCAACATGGAGGATGAAGCGGCAACGGTGGCGGCAAAGGCTATGGCGGGCACCGAGAAAGGATAAAAATGAAGATCAAAGAAGGATTTATCACGAGAAAAATAGGAGACGCATACTATGCGGTCTCCTTTGACAGCAGCTCCGCTGTCGGAAACGGCATGGTCAAGCTGTCGGACAGCGCGTATTTCATCTGGAGGATGCTTGAAGAAGGCGCGGACGAGGCGCAGATTCTTTCGGCAATGAAGGAAAATTTCCGGGCAGACGAGGAGACTCTTCGCCGCGACATTTCCGCGTTTGTCGCAAGGCTCTCGGAGCTCGGTGTGCTCGAGTAAGGGCGAGAAAAAGAGAAAGGAAAGGGCAAGAATGTTTTATCTGCTCAATTTCAGGAGAAGGAAAACGGTGATGGCGGTTCTTGGCTGTCTGCTGTCGGTAGCGCTGGCGGCTCTTTTGATCATGCTCGTGAAAAACAGCAACGAAACCGAGCGGCAGGAGCAGGACAGGCTCTCTCAACTCAACGAGGAGCTTCGGGGCACCTTTGACGAGGACGACAGCTCAAAGACGGACGAGAGCAACGCGATCAAGGAGAAGCTGAAGAAATACGACGTGTATCAGAAGATGCGCGAAGGGCTTCAGATCAACGCCCTGTTTCTGGGAAACGGAGCGGCGACCTCCGTAAGCTCCGGCAACAATCAATGGGTCTTTGATGCCGTGGCGATCTGGGAGCGCGAATACGGGCTTGACGTTCAGGGCGGCAACTATGCCAGAGTGAATACCACCGCATATTACGGTTACACTATGATGAACGAGTACCCCAGAGGGCTCAGATACGACATCGTCGTCGTTTGCTACGGAGCGGAGGACGATCCGGAGGATTTTGCGTTCTATTATGACGGGCTTTTGCGAAGCATCAAGAACCAAAACTCAAAATGCGAAATATACTGTATTATTGAGGCAAACGCCGATGGCTACAACGAAAACGCGGATACGGTTCGTATGCTCTGCGATTTTTACGGCGGCGTTTGCATAGATATGATAAAATATTTTGATGATAACAACGTAAATTACGCAACCGCGCTTGACGGGCTGAATCCAACCGCGCAGGGAAGCGACGTTTATCTTGAGGCCTTCCAATCAACCGTGCAGGCAAATCTGGACGGCGGCAGAAAGGTTCCCGAGAACACCGCAACCTATGACACAAAGGCGATGCGCTTTGACAATTTCACTTTCGTGGAGGCGATGTCGCTCAGCAAGGCGACGCAGACCTCTTATGAGTACGTCACGAGCGATCCCGTGGTCGGCATCATGTATTACAGCACTACCACGGGCGGCACATTGCGTATTTACGCAAACGACGTGCTGGTAGCGACGGTGGACAACAAGCTCAAGCAAAGCGGAGTTCGCCAGATAGGAATGGTTATGGCGGGGAAGGATTTCAGCGGAAAGACCGTTATCAGGATAGAGGCGGGCTCCCAGGATAATCTGACAAACGTGGCGGGAATATCCACCTGCTCGGAAAAATGATCCCCACACGGCAGTCGCGCGGCACAGAACGGAGGCAAAATGAACGTTGAATTAAGACAACTGAATATTGAAGCCCTGACCGACCTGGCAAAGCTGTGTGCGCGGTCAGACAAGGCGTACCGCGACCGTCTGACAGAGGTCTGCGACAGGCTCGAGGAGAGCGGAGGAGACCGCAAGGTTCTTCTTTTGGCGGGTCCCAGCGGCTCGGGCAAGACCACCAGCGCGGCGCTTATTGAAGAAATCATGAGGGCGCGCGGTCACGCGGCTTGGGATATCTCGCTTGATGATTTTTACCGCAGCAAAAACGACCCCGACTACCCTCGGTGCGAGGACGGACAGCTTGATATGGAATCGGTACACTCTCTGAGAATTGACAGAATACGTGAGTGTATTGCGTCCCTGCTTGCGGGCAAGGAGACCGTAATTCCCCGATACATTTTCGGCGAGGTTGGTCAGATAGTCGAGGACGGCGAGCATATTACCGTGCCCGAGGGCGGCATCGTTATAATCGAGGGGCTTCACGCGCTCAATCCTCTTCTTACCGACGGAATTCTGACGCAGGGCATTTTCAGAATGTTCATCAGCGTTTCGACCAACGTCACAAAAGACGGAGAGAGGCTCATCTCAGGCAGAAAGCTGAGGTTTATCCGACGGCTGGTGCGCGATTACTACTACCGTGGCATGAGTGCCGACAGAACGTACAAGGTATGGCAGAGCGTTCTTTGCGGCGAGGACAAATATCTTTACCCCCACCGCCACAGAGCGGACGTGACGATAAACACCTTCCACCCCTGCGAAACGGCGGTGATGAAGCCCTTTGCTTTGCCTGTTCTGGAAACGCTCACCGAAAAGACCGAGTATACAGAGACCGTGCGACGCGCTGTGGAGGAATTTTGTTCGATTAGCGAGGCTCAGGTACGCGCGGCGGTGTCAGAAGACTCACTTTTGAGGGAGTTCATACCCAAACAATGACTGAAATGAAGGCGAAAATATGAATATTAACAACAGTTCGGACAATATAAAAAGGCTTTATTCCTCACTTCCCACCCTGCCTATTCACAAGGCGAGGGTCGAGATCGATCTGTCTGCCCTGCGGGAAAATTACAGGGCGATAAAGAGCGAGGTGGAGAGAAGATCCGAGGGAAAAAAGCCGAAGATAATATCGGTGGTAAAGGCGGACGCCTACGGACACGGCGCCGACCGATGCACCCAGGTGCTTCTTGACGAGGGCTGCGATTTCTTTGCGGTGTCCTGCATCGAGGAGGCAATTTCCGTTCGCTGCGTGTGCGACGAGAAAGGCTCGGATGCCGAGATTCTGATTCTCGGGTACACGCTTCCCGAGGAGGCGCGTATTTTAGCGGAGCGGAATATCACTCAGACGGTGTTTTCCCCCGATTATGCCCTCCGGCTGAGCCGCGCGGCAAGTGAGAGCGGTTGCAAAATAAAAGTTCACGTGAAGCTGGATACGGGTATGAACCGACTTGGATTTGTTTGCCGAAACGAGGACGAAATTCGAGCGGCGGCAGAGGATATCGAGGCGCTTTCCCGTCTTGGCGGCATAGACGTCCGCGGAATCTTCACGCATTTTGCGCGGGCAGACGAAATCGAGGGCGAGGACAGCTTGACCGAACGGCAAATTGCGAGATACGAGGCAGTTTGCGAAATTCTTGAGGAAAAAGGCTGTTGCCCACCTGTAAAACACGCATCAAACAGTGCCGCGTCGATACGTTTCGGCGGTCTTGGGCTTAATTACGTCCGCGAAGGAATACTGCTTTACGGCGCTGCCCCCTCAAATGAAATTTCCCCCGATTTTCTGCACCCCGTTATGAAGCTGAAAACGGTGGTTTCGCATATTCACACGCTTCTCCCCGGTGAGACGGTCAGCTACGGTGGCACGTACAAGGCGGAGGAGGAAAAAACCGTGGCAACTCTGCCCATCGGCTACGCGGACGGATTTATCCGCGCTTACGGCGGGGCGCTTGTGACAATTGAGACGAAAAATGGCGAGTACAAGGCGCCCATTATCGGCAGGATCTGCATGGATCAGTGCGTTATTGACGTGACGGGCATCGACTGCCGCCCGGGCGACGGCGTCCGCATTTTCGGCGGCGACCCCGAGGAGCTGTATGCTCTTGCCGCGAGAGCGGGAACCATTGACTACGAGTGTCTGTGCCTTGTTTCCGCAAGGGTTCCGAGAGTTTACAAGGAGTAATCAAAAAATATGGCAAAGCAAAATTGGAAAGGCGGGGCTATGCTCTCGCCCGTGCCTCCTACAATGGTAAGCTGCGGCGACATTGACGGGGAGAGCAATATTCTGACCATCGCCTGGACGGGGATTGTCAACACCATTCCCCCGAAGACCTACATATCGGTGAGACCTCAGAGACACTCCTACGAGCTGATAAAAAAGAGCGGCGAGTTCGTCATAAATCTCACCACCACAGACCTTGCGCGAGCGGCGGACTACTGCGGCGTTTACACGGGCGCAAAGGTAGACAAGTTCGAAAAATGCAAGCTGACAAAGGAGAGGGCGAGCCGGGTTGCGTGTCCCATGATAGGGGAGAGCCCTTTGTCTCTTGAGTGCAAGGTGACGGACGTTCTGGAGCTGGGAAGTCACCATATGTTTTTAGCCGACATCGTAGCGGTGAACGTAGCCGAGGAATATATCGGGAAGGACGGCAAGCTCCGCCTTGAGAGCGCGGGGTTATGCGCCTACGCCCACGGGGAATATTACGCCCTGGGCAAGAAATTGGGCTCATTTGGCTTCTCCGCGGCGAAGAAGAAATCAAGGAAGAAAAAGTGAAAAAACGACGGATTTGCAAAAATCCGTCGTTTTTTGATTAGGAGCTTGGGAAGTTTTGGTCAAGCTTCTTAAAAACGGAGGCGTTTAGCCTCCGTTTTTGCCTTTTTATTTGGGGAGTCCGGCGCTTTTTCAAAGGGACAAGATAACAAAAACGGCGGTGTTTAGCCGTCGTTTTTGCTTTTTTGTTTGGGGG
>CAZISP010000038.1:0-7674 GCA_964541955.1 uncultured Lachnospiraceae bacterium | reverse complement strand
CTCTATCTGTTATAAAATATTCAAGGGCATCGGGAAAGCCGTGCGAAGTTGTTCTGTGCGAGAAAAATGATACGCGGTAGGTTCACACCTCGGTGTTCTCCTCGCAGAGGACGCTTGTGCAGCGGTCGATGAGAATTTTTTGTCCGATATAACTGCCGCCCTGCATCTTGTTACCCCGAACCGTCACGCCGTCGGTCAGCTGGACTGAAACAGCGGGTCCGCTGAGGTTTTCGAAGCGGTTGTTCTCAATGCAAACGTTTTTGTGCACGGGCGCGATATTTTGGTGCCGTTCGCCGTTCACCCGAACGTAAATTACACCCACGCCCTCCTTTTGCTTCCAGCGTCCGTTTCCTGTAAAGACGTTGTTTCTTACCGTCACGTTCTCAACAGGCCCCGCCTCCATCCAATAATCAAAGGCCGTGGAGCAATAAAGCACGCTTGAATGAACCTGCTCAAAGGTACAGTCCTCAACCGTGGCGGCAGAGGCTCCCTGGAGCACCAACGCCCGCGCGCGGCGGGAAAATCTACAGCGTCTGACAGTTATCTCGGGATAATATTTATCGTTTGTTACGTAGTCGCCGACAGCTATCTTGACGTCGCTCGGCTCAAGGGTTATCTCCCCTCTGTCAGCCGTCGCCACCGTGACCTTGCCTTTCAGCACAAGGGTTTCGGGGTCATAGACGCGGAGCTTATCCCCCGTTTCGCTCCAATATGGGGAAATCAAACCACCTATTTTGTCGTAAACAAGGCTCAATCGCTCGCCCTCGGACGCCTTCACCGTCATTACCTGAGTGTGGGCGTTGAGGCAGTCGTCGCCGATGCAGTCGAATTTGCAGTCCTCGATCACAAGCTTGCCCGAAAGCCCTGTCAGGTGGATTCCGTCGCTGTTGATGGAATAGGGCTGACGAGAGCGGTCGCGGGGCACGAAATCAAGCCCGCGGAAGGTAAAATCGCGGCAATGCGGCAGGATAAGGAACCCAAATCCGCCGAAATTGGTCATTTTCACGTTCTCAACGGTAACGCCGCGGCACTGTCGAAACGTGAATGCCACAAGACCGTAATATGCGTGGGAAACGTTGCACCGCTCGCCCGCTTTTGTCCAGCGATGACTTACAGAATACACTCGGATGGTCTGATCGCCGATCATTTCGTGGGGCACGTTCAGCTTTGTGGGCGCACTGCAGGGAATTTCACCCGCGATGACAGTCCTCTGCGCGGGGTCGGGCTCGATTCTTACCCAATTGCCCCCCGCAGGGCACCAATCTTCATCGAAAGTGAGCCCTGATATAAACTGTTCTTTTCCCGTCAGAGGCAGGGTGCTGTTCATTTTCACGTCGGCGTACTCGTCTGTGACCGCAACAATCTCGCCCGCCGAGTTTACGGGCTCGGTCGCACAGACCTCAAAGCCGCGGATGGTCAGATTTTCGCAGTCAAGCAGATGAAAGACCTCCGAGCCGTCCTTTACCCCCGTTTCGCGGCTGAAATAGGGTGCCAAAACCGCCCCCTCGCCTTCAAGGGTAAGATTTTTCTTGCCTTTTATCTTCACCGCCGACATGAGGGGGTACACGCCTGCCTCGAAGCTGACCGTACTGCCCTCGGGAGCGCCGTTTATGATTTTCTCCAGATCGGGGGTTGCATTCCAATCGCCCGTTTTTTGAGTGACTGTCAGGACATTCATATAAAAATCTCCGTTTCAAGCTGTTTTATCTTCAGATTGAGTATACCATGCCCCCGCTCGCTTTGCAATATACGTTTTGACTGTTTTTTGCACGATTTGACTGCCGCGCCGCCTGTTTTTCTTTCCCTCTTGACAACGGCACACGTCGGGTGTACAATATATATGTAAGAAAATTTCGCATATCAAATCCTCCAATCAAAAAAGAAGGGAGCTTCAAAAATGAAAGAGATATATACCGCTCCGACGCTTGAGCTCATCACTGTGCTCAGCATCAGCCCCTACTCGTCCTCCTCCGACATCTTCATTGAGGACAACGAAGGCTTCAGCCCCGTTTTCAGACCCTAAAGCTCGCCCTCGGAGCTTTTGCTCTCCCCCTCAGTCCTCGTCCTCGCTCATTCCCATCTGGCTCATGAGCTGACGGTTGAACTCCTGAGCGGTGTTGTATCCCATGCGCTTCTGGCGGTTGTTCATGGCGGCGATCTCAAGAATTATCGCAAGGTTTCGTCCGGGGCGAACGGGGATCGTGATAGAGGGCACGTTGATTCCGAGAATCTCCATGGTCTCCTCGTCTATTCCGAGTCGGTCATACATCTTGCCTTGCACCCATGGCTCAAGGTTGATAACAAGATCCACCTTCTCTGTGTCCTTTACCGCGCCCATGCCGAACAGCCTCTTCACGTCCACGATTCCGATTCCGCGAAGCTCTATATAGTGGCGGATTATCTTGGGCGCACTTCCCACAAGAGTGGTCGCCGAAACTCGCTTGATCTCAACCGCGTCGTCCGCAATAAGTCTGTGTCCGCGCTTCACAAGCTCAATCGCCGTCTCGCTCTTACCTACTCCGCTGTCGCCAAGAAGCAAAAGGCCCTCGCCGTATACCTCCACCAGACCGCCGTGGCGGGTGATCCGCGGAGCCAGCTCAACGTGCAGAAAAGCGATGATCGCCGCAATGAGACTGCTCGTCCTCATCTCGGAGGACAGAACGGGAACGCCGTATTCGCGGGCATAGGTTATTATTTCCTCAAAAACGGGAAGATCGGTGGAAAACACTACCGCAACGGGCCGCATTTTCATAAACTCCCTGATTCGTCCGTCGCGCTCAAAGGGCGAAAGACTCGCAAGATACGCATGCTCCGCCTTGCCGATAACCTCGATCCTGGTGTTCTCGAATTTTTCAAAAAATCCCGACAGCGCAAGCCCGGGTCGCTCAACGTCCGGGGAGCAGACCATTATCTCTGCCGCATCCTCGGGCAGGTAGTCCTCTTTAAGGTTAAACTGCTTTATGACCTTTCTCAGCTTTATGGTGTAGTTCTCTTCCATGGCAACCTCCTGTCTTTTTTCTGATTACATTATATAGGTTTGACGCCCCGATTTCAAGGGGCTTTTTTATTTTTTTGAAAATAACTTAAAAAAAGACGAAAACAGCTCGGTTATTCATACACAATTAACAATATTATGATATCATAACACTATATATAGTATTAGGTAGGGTGTTTCTGCCCCAAAATAAAGGTGAAATATGAAAAAAAAGTTGTTTCGAGCCGCCGTCACTCTTCTCGCGGTCGCCGTTCTCCTGTCCGCGCTGAGCTCCTGCGGCAGCATAAAACCCATAAAAAGTAAGGGAGACGAGTTGAAGGTGGTTCTCACCGTGGACGGACGCGAGGTCTACTATGAGGAGCTTCGGTATGTCACCCTCAACGCTCGGCTTGATTTTGAGGCGAAATACGGTGAGGATTGCTTTAATGATCCCGAGACGGGAGACCAATACGAAGCCCTGCTTGAGGAGTTCGTTCTCACAAGCCTCAAAAAGAACGCCGTTATCATGAATTTCGCCGAAAAGCTCGGGGTTGACTGTGACAGCGACGACATTGAAAAAACCGTTCAGAGCACCGTTGACCAAATGGCTGAGGATGCGGGAGGGAAGGACGGCTACGTTTCGCAGCTTGAGGAAAACTTCATGACCGACCACCTGCTCCGATACAATCTGACCACAGCCGAGGTCTACAATCTGCTTCAGATGAAGCTCGTGCAGGAAAATCTCGTCGACGGCTCGGACGAGGCGGCGAGAGCGAGCATCGAGAGCGACGATTTCATTCGCACTCTTCACGTTTACGTTCAGAACGACGAGGGCGAGGATATAGAGGCAAACCGCCGCAAGGCGCAGGAAGCCCTTGACGAGCTGAGGGCGGGCGCCAAGCTGACCTCCACCATCGGCAGGTACAGCGAGGACTTTTACATGACCACCACCGACGGCTACTATTTCACCATCGGTGAATACGATCAGGCGTACGAGGATGCCGCCATGGCGCTGGACATCGGTGAATACAGCGAGGTGGTGCAGACCGCAACGGGCTTTTTCGTCATCTGCCGTCTTGAAAAGGACAGCGAATATATAGAAAAGAATTTCGAGACGCTGAAGGAACGATATCTTTACGCCGCCGCCGACAGGCTTCTGACAAAAGAGGCGGAGAGCGCCGAGGTTGCCTTCACGGAGTTCGGGGAGAGCTTGATTCTTACGGAAATAAAATGATCCGAAAGGGGGAAACGACATGGGCAGACGGTTTCGCCGCCACTACGTTGGCAGGCGCAAAAGCGAGCGTTCAAAATCAAAGCTGATAATATTCCTGGTTCTGCTCTTTACGGCGCTGGTTGTTTTCCTCAGCATAAAGCTTGGGCTTCAGCTCCGCGCAAAAGCAGAAAAGGTGCGAGAGGAAAGCGAATTTCTCTCTACCGCCGAGCCCGACCCCGCGGTAACGATGACTCCGCTCGTTGACGTAAAGGTTTCGGACACAAAGGTACAAGCGAGCTTCGTTTCGGTGTCCGATTCGCAAAACATAAACGTTCCCCGCGACGTGGCAGCGATCTCTGCCGTGTTCAAGAGCGCGGAGGGCGTAAACTTTTACAGGTCTCCCGCCGTTGAAGCGGTCTCGGGGCCTCAAAATGAGATGCTCCCGTCGGCAGATGAGCTGATGGCGGCTCTGACCGGCGAAAGCTCACGGGTCTGCGCCGTCTTTTATCGGGAGAATACGGAGGGAATGGACGACAGCGCCGCGCAGGCCGTTCTTGGTGTCTCGGTCTCACAGATGTGCGAGATAGCCAAGGCGGGAGCTGACGAGATCCTGCTCATGGGCTTTGATACGAGCGCGGAAAATCTTGATTTTCTCTCCTCGGCGGCAGGAAAGATAAGGGCGGCGGCTCCGAACACTCTCGTGGGCATCGCCTTGCCCATGCAGACGGCGCTGAGCGGCGACAGCGAGTCTGTGAGCACCCTTTGCCGCACGCTGTCCGAGTATTTTGACATTATCGCCCTTGACCTGACCGAGCTCCGCGACAGCGAGAGCCGAAGCGCCTCGGAGCAGCTTCTGGCAGCGGTTGAAAATCTGCAGCTCTGCTTTGCCCGCTATAATATAAGATGCGTTTTTGCTGACGGCGACGAGAACGGTGCCCTTTTCACACGGATTCTGGAGGATGCGCTTCTGCAAAACTACCAGTTCACCTCAAAAACGGGGCTGAAAACAGAAACGACAAGCAGCGGAAACGACGATGAGTGAGCTTGAGAGTCACATCTCCCCGCCGCGATCCGTACGCAAGCACACCCACGTTATGTCCCTGTCCTTGCTCGGCGCGGACGGAAGGGTAATCATATCAACGCTCCCGAGCGGTCCTGCGCCGGGAGCGGATCTTTTTCGGCGCCTGCTCCCCTCGGAAAAGGAGAATATCCTATCCTCCTCCGAGCCCACGCAGAACAAACGCCTTTTCCTTCCCGCGCCCAACGGCGCATTCCTGCTGTACACGGGAATGTGTGCCTCCCACGGGGTGATACTGGCGGCAAAGAGCAGAAAAATCCCTTCTGCCAACCTGTATGGAGCGGCCGCCGGATGCGGATTCGAGAAAACGAGACTCCGATGCCCGCCAAGGCTGTCGGCGGAAGCTGTTTGCGGAGAGGACAGCACCGTCGCCGCGAATTTTGCGGCGCAAATGATCGAGCTGGAGCAATTATTTGAGGACGCGGACCGCCTTGACCTGACCTCGGACAAGGCGTCGGTCTTTCTTGATTCCCTCGCCCGCCTGTCGGGCAGAACCGTAAGGCTTTCCCTTGAAGGTGTCGGGGATCCGTCGCTTCTGCGTGAAATTGACGGCAAGGCCCTCGGAATCGCCTTTCTTACGGCAATTTCCCTGACGGACGAGGGAGGAATGCTGTCAGTCACCTTGCGCGAGAGCTCGGCGCGGCTGTGGGCTGTGTTTGAGATACCCTGCTCGCCGCGCTTCGGTCGGTCAAAGACGGAGCTTGACGAGCTTGAGCGTGTTTGCGGCGGGCTTGAAGCCTTTGAACGCAAAAAATTCAGCATATCACACTCGGACACGTCAATCACGCTCACCTTTTCGCCTACCGTTTTTGATCCCACGGCAGAGGGGCTGATGCAGGATCACGGGCTCTGCCAAAAAACCGAGAGGAGAGGTTTTAGAGGATGACTCTTCCAACAGAATTTGAAAACAGAATGAAAGCCCTGCTGGGCGACGAATACGAGGACTTTTCACGCACGTTTGACGAGCCGCCCGTGCGCGCTCTTCGGGTAAACACGCTGAAAATGAGTGTCGAGAGGTTCCTGGCGGTCTGCGATTTTGACGTCCGCCCCATCCCCTTCTGTCCCGAGGGCTTCTATTTTGAGGCGGACGGCATCGGCCACCACCCGCTATGGCACAGCGGCGCCATCTACGTTCAGGAGCCGGCGGCAATGGCGGTGGCGGAATGCTGTGCCGTTCGGCCCGACTTCCGAATCCTTGACCTTTGCGCGTCCCCCGGCGGCAAGACATCCCAGGCGGCGGCAAAGCTGGGAGAGGGCGGCTTTATTCTTTCAAACGAGATCGTTCCCGACCGTTGCAAAGTTCTGCTGCAAAACGCGGAGCGCCTTGGCATCGCGCCGATCGTCATAACGAATTCCGACACGGGCTCGCTGTGCGGTCGGGTGGGCGAATTTGACCTGGTAATAGTTGACGCTCCTTGCTCGGGGGAGGGAATGATGCGGAAAAACCCCCGCGCCGTGCTTGAATGGAGCTTAGCGAACGTGCAAGCGTGCGCCGAGAGGCAGAAAGAGATACTTGACAATGCCGCGAGAGCCGTTGCTCCGGGCGGGCGAATGATATATTCCACCTGCACCTTCGCTCCCGAGGAGAACGAGATGCAGATCGACGATTTTCTGCGGCGACACAAGGATTTTTTCCTTGTTCCCGTCAGCGACCGCGTGCGTGAAAGAACCCGCGACGGTGTGAGATTCGAGGGGTGCGAGGCTGAAAACATTGAATTTTGCCGCAGATTTTACCCCCACGTTTCTCCGGGTGAGGGGCAGTTCATAGCATTGCTGCAAAGATCGGCGGATGCTGAGGTGCAGACCCCGCGAAACGACCGAGAGGAGATCAAAAATAACAAAAAAGCCTGCCGTGACAACGGCGGCAAGAGGAAATGCAACGGCGAATTTGACGTCGTTCGAGCTTTTATCTCGGAGGTACTTGAGGAGGACGTTCTCGGCGGCGGTCGGTTCGCCCTCGAGGAGAAAAAGGACGGCTTTTATCTCGTTCCCGCGTGTCCGATGCCGAGCGGAGAGGTTTTCTCGCCCGGTGTGAAGGTCGGAACGGTTGAAAAAGGGCGTTTGGTTCCCCACCACAGGTTTTTCATGGCTTTCGGCGGGAAATTCAGGATAAAAGCGGAGCTTTTCCTCGGAGACCCGCGGATAGAGGCGTATATCCACGGCGACGTTATTCCCGCAGACGCCCCGTCGGGCTACGCGGCGGTTACAGTTGAAGGCGCCGTTCTCGGCGGCGGCAAAATAAGCGGCGGCATACTCAAAAATTACTACCCCAAAGGGCTCAGAGAATAATTTTCGCTTGCAAAAATGCCCGACTGCCGCAAATGCGGCGACTTTCTTTGGTCGGAGGTGGCACGATAACAAAAACGACGGTGTTTAGCCGTCGTTTTTGCGTTTTTGGTTTGGGGAGTC
>CAZISP010000037.1:0-7694 GCA_964541955.1 uncultured Lachnospiraceae bacterium | reverse complement strand
AACTTGAACTTCCAAGTGCTCCAAAGCAGTTCATCCAGTACTTAGAAGAAGACAATAGACCACAGGTAAACCTTGACGTAGATTATGAAAACGGCATGGGAGTATCGGTAGGACGTATCCGTGAAGATCATGTATATGATTGGAAATTTATCGGATTGTCACACAATACCGTACGTGGCGCTGCAGGTGGGGCAGTGCTTTGTGCAGAACTTCTTAAGGCTCAGGGATATATTACAAAGAAATAAGAACTCCTAAATTTACGCCCAGGTGAAAGAAGGATAAAGACTCGACTCGAGGCTACGCTTGGCCTCGTCTCGTTCTTTTCCTCCTTTCATCTGGGCTTAGTTTTTGAAATCATTTTTGTAATATATCTCTGTGTAAGAAGTTCTGTGTAAGAATTTCTGTGTAGGAAGAGTATTGTTTAAAAACAAAAATATGGTATAATTTTTATGTTTGTTTTTGTGTCAATAAATTGAAGTTTAAATTATAATTAGGAGTTTTATGGGAAAATCACTGATTATTACAGAAAAACCGTCGGTTGCTGTTGAATTTGCGAAGGTGCTACAAGTCAGCGGTAGAAAAGACGGATACATAGAAAATGACAAATACGTTATCACTTGGTGTGTCGGTCATCTGGTAGGCATGGTGTATCCAGAAAGCTATGATGAAAAGTACAAAAAATGGAAGTTAGAAGATCTCCCATTTTTGCCAAGAGACTATAAATATGACGTTATCAAAGACGTAGCAAAACAGTACGATATCGTGCATGGAATGCTTCACCGTGAAGACATCGACCGCGTATACTGGGCAGGTGACGCGGGGAAAGAAGGTCAGACCATCGAAGAGAACATTCGAAATTTTGGCGGTGTGCGTGAAGGCATGGAAGAGCTTCGTGTATGGATTGACTCGCAAACAGAGGAAGAAATCCTACGAGGCATCCGCGAAGCAAAACCGATGAGCGACTATGCGAACCTGGGTAACTCTGGTATCATGCGTACCATCGAAGACTATGCAATGGGCATCAATTTTTCACGTGTCATGTCCGTAAAATACGGAAATCTCTTAAATAATGCTGCCGGTACGACCAGCTACACAGCGATAGCGGTTGGACGAGTTATGACTTGTGTACTAGGCATGGTAGTCATCCGTGAGCGAGAAATCCGCAACTTCAAGGAAACACCATTTTACCGCGTAGTAGGTACATTTACCGATGCAGGGATTGAGGGCGAGTGGAAAGCGATGGTCATATTCAGCTCCGATAATTGGCTTTACGACGGTCCCGTGTGCATTGACGCGCGTTGCTTTAACATTCTCATGAGCGGAAGCAACGGAGTTATCCGTAATTATAAGGCGGTATCGTCCATGATGAACACGGACGGCATCACCATTGGCGGAAAAAACCACCTGGTCGAGCACTGCTTTATGTACGTGGGAGACAACGGACTCGTTATCAGCAACGCAACGAACACGGTTTTCCGCGACATTACCATAGGTACGACCTGTGCTGCCATTTTCCCCCAGCTGACCAACACGGGGATTTTGCTTGAGGATATTTACATATTCAGGTCAAACGACGGAATCCTGAATAATTTCTACAACAACGACAATACGACCGCGAGAAAGGCTGAAATAACAATAAAGAACCTGGACTGCGTGGACTGCATAAATCTGCCGCACTTTTTCCGCGGCGAGAAGGTGGGAGAGCTTGATAAGGTCTATAACTTTATAAACGTATCTCTCCCCTCCATCTGCGGCTCCTCCGACCCGCATAATTCGTGGATGACAAACACGAAGCGGCTGGTTTTAATGAAGAATACCGACGGAACGCTGTTTACGCAAAACTATACGCTTAACTTCACCAATTTGTATATTGACGGCTCGGCAGTAAAATCAAAGGAAGATGTTTTGATTGAGGACAAGTGGGAAAACACCTACACCTTCAATAACGACGGAACGTATAAGCCGGGCTTCTGCAAGACCTACGAGGCGAACAGTACGGCTGACGACAAGGTATATCTCGGCGCATATCAGGTGCATTTTGACGCTGATATCGTTCGGGAGGCGGGTACGGTATATCTGCCTGCGGACGAGGTGCTTCATATGCTTCTTGTCGATTCAAAGCCCGCCACGGTCAAGATCGGTGATATTTCCTACGTGAGCCTTGACGCTCTTGAAGCGGCAAGCGCCATAGAAGGCTATGCGGTTACGTCAAGCGGCATATATCTGATTCCCGTTCAAAACGGACAGAATCTTTTGTTCCCCGAGGAGGGCGAGGTCAGCCACTTCTCTGAGATAAACTGCTATCAGGTGGATCTCGTGCTTGAATTTGAGGACGGAAATCCCGTTTACTATATGCACAATTATAAAAACCGAAACACGGGCGGAATCTCCCGATTCATTCACAACGAGCTTAAAATGTACGGTCAGGGTAAATATGAATTTACGTTTAAGATCAAGGGCTCGGGGGACGGCACGGTAAATATAGCTACGATGTACGACACGACCATGTCGTCCACAAAAAAGACAAGCAGTCTTTCGGTGTCCGAGGATTGGGACAGCTATACCGTAACCATCGACGCCACCTCCGATATCATCTCCTGTGAGTCCTTCTTTATATCGATCACCGGAACGAGCGACGCACCTCTTGATTACTTTGTAATAAAAGATTTCCGGCTGACCAAAGTATCCTGAATAATTTATCAAAATAAAATGCACAAAAGCCTTGCAGGGCTTTTGTGCATTTTTTCTCAAAAAACGGGTGAATTGCTTTTTTATATTGACTTGAATTTTGAGATATGCTATAATTGTTCAGAATGGTTTTCCGTTCAAATACTATCCAAAAGAGGTAAAAAAATGAGAAAAAGTATTTTCAGATTGCTTGCTGTTTTTTTGCTTGTTTTTGCAACCGTAATTGCTCTCGGCAGCTGCGGCGGAAACAAGGATGACAACGGCGGCAACAATGATGACACGGGCGACGCGGTTGAGAATAACAACGTAGTTACTCTCACCCCCGATGAAGCCCTCAGCTATGCTGATTATAAGATCGTTCGTGCTGACAAAGCCGGCGATACGATAAAAGGGGCCGCATCTATGCTCCGCGATAAGGTAAAGGAGCTTACCGGCACCGCTCCGAAGCTTGGGACGGACTTTGACGGCGCTGTAGACAAGGAAATTCTTGTGGGCAACACAAAGAGACTTTCCGACAATTCGCTTTTGCTCGGTCGTTTCATGATTGTAAGAGAGGGAAATAAGATAGCGATCCTTGGCGGAAGCGACGAGGCTGTCCTTGAGGGTGTAAACTATTTCATTGAAAACTGCATGTCCGAAAACGGCTATCTCTGCGGAGAAGGCTATATGTACACGGGCGGTGTATCTTACGATATAACGAAGCTCGAGGTTGCGGGCAAGGTGTTTACCGAGGTTTACGTCAAGGCTGATGTCGATAATGAAAATTACAGCACAAATCTTGCTCAGGTCTTCGCCGATAAGACGGGTATTAAGTCCAGCTCGACCAAGGACAACGAAAAGGCTAACGTGATCTTCTCGGATGATGCCGATTCCTTTGGCGTAAAGAATGGAGAATGGGCACTTACCGTAAAGGACGGTGTGCTTTACATCGTTGCGGGGGACGACTATGCTCAGAAGGCCGCATACAACTATTTCGTAAACCTTCTTGGCACCACAAAGGGCGCTTTGAAGTTCACAGACGGCGAGAATAAGCGCGAGGCGTTTGAAACAAAGGAAGAATATTACCAAAAAGAGCAGCTTGTAATCTACAACGAGCTTCCCGCGCAGATTAACCGTAATTACGACTATAAGGTATCCGTAACGCAGGGAGATGAGACCTATTCTATCCCCGTTTACAGCCACGTAATGGAATATGATCCCTCGGGACGCGGAATCGGCGGCGATTATTACAGACGATTCTCGCAGTTCGCATTCTCGGGCAAGCAGGTAAGAGTTGACATTAAGGTCGGCGTTGACTTCAGCACCTACACGGTGTTCCCCTCCGCAAAGCAGTTTGAGAGCGAGTTCAACGACGGCGTAATTTCCGTATATCTTGATGAGCCCGATTATTTCGGAATTCGTCTCGATGATGACGACAACACCATTCTTTCCGTATTTGCTGATCTTCCCGAATATCCCCTCGATATTCCCGTAAAGGGAGATGCAAACGTTATTTACGTTGAGGACTGGTATGAGCCCGAGGGCGGACTTCTTGAAATTAAGGCGCCCGAGTCTGTTCTTTATATCGCTCCCGGTGCCGTTGTTTGTGCAAGAGTCCGGGTTACAAGCAGTGCAACCTATTCAAAGGTTCTCGGCCGCGGCGTTATTCTTGACGCATTTTCCGATATCTATAAGCTTGATATCCGTGACGGCGGCACAGAGGGCAGCGGCTGGAAGCTTTGTATGCTCGAGGCCACGGGCACCGTATTCGACGGCCCCATACTTATGGACGCACGTTGCTTTAACCTTACAACCGGTTCTACAGGCATAATTGTAAGAAACTATAAGGCGCTTTCCTCCATGATGACCACCGACGGTATTACCGCATCGTCCAAAAACTCCACCTACGAGCATTGCTGGATCTATTGCGGCGATAACGGTCTGGTTATCAGCTGGACGCAGGATCAGACGTACAAGGATATCACTATCGGTACGACCTGTGCCGCAGTATTCCCCCAGGGAAACACCAACAACATTGAGATCGACGGTCTTTACGTGTTCCGTTCTAACGACGGTATCGTAAACAACTGGTATAACAGCCCCTATACAAAAGAGGTGACAGCCTCCGTTACTCTGCGTAACATTGACTGTATCGACGTTACCTCCTGCACACGCTTCTTCGGCGGACGCAACATGGGTACCATCGACGATAAGATCTATGAGTTCATCAATGTTAACCTCCCCGAGATCACGGGAACGTCAAGCGTACATACTTCAAAGAGCAACGCCAACGTCAACAGGGTTATTCACCTTGAAAATCCCGTGGAGATGTTCACGGAAAACTATACTCTCAACTTCACTAACCTTTACGTTGACGGAGAAGCTATTACGAGAGAGGATCAAATCAATGTCGTAAACAGCTGGAACAACGTTATTACCTTCGAAAACGACGGAACGTATACCCCCGTGGAACGCGATGTCAACAAGGTAAACTACAGCGCCCCCGGTAAGGTATTCCTGGGTGACTATCAGGTATTGTTTGCCGCAGACGTAATTAAGGATGGCAATGATCTGCTTGTTCCCGCCGACGAGTTTATCAAGGCGGCACGTGCGGAAAACGAGGCTCCCACGGTTGATAAGAACGGAATCAAGTATATCAAGTCCGGCGATCTTACTTCCCTTGACACGGTTGCCTCTGCAAAGGTCACGAACGGAAGCCTTTACGTAACTCTCAAGGATCCTGACGGTAACCTGCTCCTGCCCGATGAGAGCATGGTCAGCCAAATCGCCGAGTCTACCGCATGGACGGTAGAGCTTGTTACCGAGGAGGACGACGGTGACTACACGTACTACTGCTACGCTCACGACGAGGATCCCATCGGCGGTGTTTCTATCAAGATAACCGAGGAAATTCGGATGTATGGCGCGGGAAAATATACCTTCACGTTCCAGATGAGATCCTCCGGTACGGGTGCTATTCAGTACGGCTGGACTATGGACGACAGCGTTAGCGCCAAGACGTATTACACCACAGAGATGGCGGAAAGCAGGTGGGAGGAATACCAAATCGTCATTGACGTAACCGACGAGATGATAGCAAACGCTGAGCTGTTTACAATCAAGATCAAGGGGCAGACTGCGGGTCAGATGGATTACTTTGCCTTCAGATATATGGAGCTGACAAAGGATTGATCAGCTCACCAAAGCTCCCTTGTGTGGCTTTTTGCCGCAGCTTTGGAGCCTACGCAATGTCATGATACACATTGTATATGGCGGACACGTCAAATCTGACTAAAAAGGAGCAAAAAAATGAACAAGAAGCTTTTTCGATCAATAATGTTTCTTCTGGCTTTGACCGTTTTGTTTTCCCTTGGAAGCTGCTCGTCCGAAAAGACGGATAACGGCAGGAATACGGAAACGCAAGAGCCCGAAGAGACCAATAATATCGTCATTCTGGACTCTGATTCCGCGCTGTCCTTTGCCGATTATAAGATCGTGCGTGCGGACAACGCAAGCGACACGGTAAAGGAAGCTGCAACCACGCTCCGCGACAAGATAAAGGGGCTTACAGGCTCCGCTCCGAAGCTGGGAACCGACTATGACAGCGCGGTGGACAAGGAAATTCTCGTGGGTAACACAAAGAGACTTTCCGACGAGACGATTTTGCTCGGACATTTCAAAATCGTAAGAGAGGGCAATAAGATTGCCATTCTCGGCGGCAGCGACGAAGCGGTTATGGAGGGCGTGAGCTTCTTTATGGAAAACTGTATCTCCGAAAACGGCTATCTTTGCGGCGAGGGTTATTCATATCGCGGTGGAAAGTCCTATGCTGTAACAAAGCTTGAGGTGGGCGGAAATGCCCTGACAGCCGTATACCTGAGGAATGACATCGACAACTCCACTCTTTGTAAGAATATCGTCTCGTCTATTTCGGAGAACGTGGGTCTCAGCGCCTCCGTATCAAGGGACGAGACTAAGGTCAATATTATCTTTACAAATGACACCGTATCCTTCGGCATTGAAGAGGACGAGTGGAGTATTAACGTAAAGGATGGAAAGCTTTACATAGTTGCGGCGGACGAATACGCTCAGAAGGCCGCTTACAACCATTTCGTGAATCTTTTTGCCACAACAAAGGGCGCTTTGAAGTTCACAGACGGCGAGAATAAGCGAGAGAAACTTGAGACGATTGAGGAATTTTACGCCAGAGATCAGCTTGTGATCTATAATGAGCTTCCCGACGATATTAGACGAAATTATGAATATCAGGTTTCGGTAACTCAAGGGAACGAGACTCATTCTATCCCCGTTTACGACCATACCATGGAATATATCCCCGGCAGAGGCATCGGCGGCGATTATCACAGACGGTTCTCTCAGTTTGCCTTTTCCGGTGCTCAGGTGAGAGTGGATATCAAGGTGGGTGTTGATTTCAGCACGTACACGGTTTTCCCCTCCGCAAAGAATTTCAGAAGCGAGTTTAAGGACGGCGTTATCTCTGTATATCTTGATGAGCCCGATTACTTCGGTATTCGCCTTGACGATGATGACAATACCATCCTTTCCGTGTTTGCCGACCTTCCCGAATATTTCCTTGACGTTCCTTTGAAGGGTGATTCAAACGTGATTTACGTTGACGGCTGGATGGACACGGAAGACGGCTTCCTTGACATCACGGAGCCTGAAACTATACTTTACATTGCTCCCGGCTCGGTGCTTAACGCAAGAGTTAAGGTGTTTAGCTCTGCTCCCGATTCAAAGATCATCGGCCGCGGCGTGATTCTTGATCCGTTCGAGGATATCTACAGCTACGATATCCGTGTCGGCGGCACCGAGGGTGATCCCCGTAAGCTATGCGTTATCAGCGGAGCGAATTCACTCTTTGACGGCCCCGTGCTTATGGACGCGCGTTGCTTTAACCTTGCAACCGGTTCTACAGGCGTAACGGTAAGAAACTATAAGGCACTGTCCACCATGATGACCACCGACGGTATTACCGCATCGTCCAAAAACTCCACCTACGAGCA
>CAZISP010000036.1:0-7753 GCA_964541955.1 uncultured Lachnospiraceae bacterium | reverse complement strand
GGGGCAGGGGCATGAGCCCTATTTCGTGCAGAATGTTATATATGTTCTCGTATTTTTCGCGGTCGTATTCAAAGCGGATAAGGCGGTTGCCTTCTTCAACGATGTCAACTATCTCCCCGCGCAGAATTCCGCCGCCGAAAACAAGGCGACTGCCTATTTTTGCGCGTTTGCCGGGCTTTACCAGCGTTTCCCAGGTGTCAAGCCCGTGGGATTTCAGGAGCAGAAGCTCGATTTTAGCGTCCTCTCTGCCCTCACCGTGTCCGTAAAGACGGGCGGGGATGACCTTTGAATCGTTTACCACCAGCACGTCGCCGGGATTCAGATAATCAATTATATTGAAGAATTTCTTGTGCTCAATTTCGCCCGTCTCGCGGTGAATGACCATGAGAGACGAGTTGTCTCGCTTTTCGGCGGGGTGCTGAGCGATAAGCTCTTGTGGTAAATCGTAATAAAAATCGGAGGTTTTCAGCTCCGTCGGTTTTTTCTCGTTTATAATGACAGACATAATAAAATTGCCCTCGGGGCATCCTTTTCTATGTAATTTACATCTTTTCCGAAACTTGCCGCACTTTCCGTCATAGACTGAAATGAGTAATTTTTCGGGAGGTTTTCATGGATAAAAAAACAGTATTTTGCGGCTGTGCGACGGCACTAATCACCCCGTTTTCGGGCGGTGCCGTTGATTATTTCGCCCTTGAGCGGTTGCTCATTCGCCAAATAGAATCGGGCTCGGACGCTGTGGTGGTCTGCGGAACTACGGGGGAGGCTTCGACCTTGACCACGGAAGAGCAAACGGAGGTGATCCGCTTTGCGAGATCGGTGGTGGGAGGGAAAATCCCACTCATCGCGGGCGCGGGAAGCAACGACACCCTGACCGCCTGCAGGAGAACGAGAAACGCCACCGATGCGGGTGCCGATGCGGTACTCGTGGTGACGCCCTACTATAACAAATCCACCCAAAAGGGGCTTGTTTATCACTATGAGGCGGTGGCGTCTTCAACCGATAAGCCCGTTATCCTATACAACGTTCCCACACGCACCTGCGTTGACATGGCGGTGGATACATACGAAAAGCTGAGCCGAACCGAAAATATTGTGGCGGTGAAGGAGGCAAGCCCCGATATTGTGAAGATAGGTGAGATGATCCGCCGCTGCGGCGACAGCCTCGCCGTATATTCGGGAAACGATGATATGGCGCTTCCCATAATGGCGCTTGGAGGCAAGGGCGTTATCTCGGTGGCGGGAAATCTGATTCCCGGCGAGATGTATACCCTTTGCCGTGCCGCGCTGTCGGGGGATTACAGGCTGGCGGTGGAGCTTCATATGAAGTACCTGCCGCTGATGCGAGGTCTTTTCTGTACGGTCAATCCTATCGCGGTAAAAACTGCCGCTCAGATGATGGGATTGTGCCGCGCAGAGTTCCGTCTGCCCATGTGTGAGCCCGACGACGACATTCTTGAAAAAATTGTTGAATTGCTTGTTCGCTACGGTCTGATTCAGCCCGCGAAGGGGTGAAGATCACATTCCGTGCGCATTTTTGTCATGACCGCACGGGGCTTGGGCGAACGGAAAATAGCCGAGCCCGCAACGATAACGTTTGCGCCGTTTGCGGAGCAGAGCCAAACGTTCTCTGCCGTGATGCCGCCGTCCACCTCAACGTTGGTTGCAAGTCCCCTCGCCGTTATTTCGCGGCGAAGAACACGGCATTTGTCAAGTGTTTCGGGGATCATCTTCTGACCGCCGAATCCCGGCTCAACGGTCATGACAAGTACCATGTCAAGTCGGTCAAGATAGGGCAGGAGCACCTCTGCGGGAGTTTTGGGGGATATGGCCATGGCGACCTTTACGTCGTGGTCGTGAACGTATTCGATTATCTCGTCCGCCTTGTCGGTTGCCTCGTAGTGGAAGCAGATAATGTCCGCGCCCGCTTTTATGTAGTCGTCGATGTAGCGCTCGGGCTTCTCTATCATAAGATGCACGTCAAAGAGCAGCTTGCTCTGCTTTCTTACCGACGCAATAACGGCGGGACCGAAGCTGATGTTTGGAACAAAAGCACCGTCCATCACGTCAAGATGCAGGTAATTTGCGCCGCAAGCCTCGATTTTTGTGACCTCTTCGCCAAGCCGTGAAAAGTCGGCGGCGAGAACGGAGGGAGAAATGTAGATCATGTTGATCTCCTTTCTTTGATTGCCGAGGCGGGTCAAATCGACAGCTCTCGGCATAATATAAGGGTAGGGGTTGATTTTTTTGACCCACAGAGTGGGAGAAGATAAGTGCCGTTTTGCGGAGAGGGGACGACGAAAAACAGGGAAGTGAGACGGTGAACTCCGCTCCCGGCACACATCGAGACCGCCTTTTTACGGGCGGTTTCGTTTTTTAGCCTCCTTTGCGTAAAGGGAGGTGCCCCGTAGGGGCGGAGGGATTGTTTCCTTGAATAACAACCCCTCAGACGGTCTTCGACACGCCAGCTCCCCTTACACAGGGGAGCCTATGAACACAGGTGTCATTTCTTTGTCAACAGGCAGACCGCGTGAGCGGCGATGCCTTTTTTCTCGCCCGTAAAGCCAAGTCCCTCTTCGGTGGTTGCTTTCACGCTGACACGCGACACGTCAACACCGATAGCGGCGGCGATGTTTTCACGCATAGCCGTGATGTGAGGGGCAAGCTTTGGGGCTTGCGCCAGAACCGTTGAATCAATATTTGAGACGGTGTAGCCATGGTCGCCTACGACCCTTGCCACCTCGCCAAGAAGCTGAATGCTGTCAGCCCCCTTGAAGCGCTCGTCCGTGTCGGGGAAAAGCTTTCCGATATCGCCCAGAGCCAGCGCGCCAAGCATCGAATCCATTATTGCGTGGACCAGCACGTCCGCGTCGCTGTGACCGAGAAGCCCCAAGTCATGAGGGATATCAACTCCGCCGATTATGAGACGGCGCCCCTCTGTCAGTCGGTGAACGTCGTATCCGTGACCTATTCTCAGCAAATCAGACATCCCCTTTCGCTTTTTCTTCACGCTCTCGCAGTATCCGCTCCGCAGTTTTGACGTTCTCTGCGGTGGTTATCTTCAGGTTTTCGCGGGAGCATTCCACAAGCTTTATTTTCTGATTTATTCTCTCGACGAGCATGCAGTCGTCGGTGGCTTCAAAGCCCTCTTCCTTTGCGGTGTAAGCGGCGGCGCAGTAAACGATGCGCTTGAATACCTGCGGCGTTTGCGCCAGACGCACACTCGAGCGATCGACGGTCTCCTCGATAAATCCGCTGGACGTTGCCAGCTTCACCGTGTCGAAGGCAGAGACGGACGCCGTTGCCGCGCCGTATTTGTATGCGGCAAGAAGAACCCTGTCTATTTCCTCGGGGGTTATGAGACACCTTGCCCCGTCGTGGATAGCCACGAAATCCGCTTTCTCGTTTGCGGCGTTGAAGCCGCAAAGAACGGACTCCTGGCGGGTGTTTCCACCGGGAACCGCTATCTTGAATTTGGTGATGCCGTATTTTTCCGCCATGGCGGGGTAAAGTGCCGCCTCGTCCTCTCTTGCTGCCACGATTATCTCCGAAATCCTCGGACATCTCTCAAAGGCGAGCAGAGTGTGGACGATAACGGGCAGACCGCACACGGTCATCATCTGCTTTGTGGTGTCGCCGCCAAGGCGGGTAGAACTACCCCCTGCGGCGATAATTGCAGAGACGAAATAGTGATCCCTGCGGTTTCCGCCGACAGTGTGGAGCAGGTCGCCCACGGTGCGGAAGATGTTGTTTATATCTGCCATTATTTCAGCGCGTCGAAATTGCCTTCTTCGGTAGCTGTGATAAGGTCAACGCGAGCCGCGTGTCTGCCGCCCTCAAACTCAGCCTCAAGGAAAGCGTTTACAAGATCCATTGCAACGCCGTAGCCAACGACTCTCGCACCAAAGCAGAGCACGTTTGCGTCATTGTGATTTCTGGTCAGTCTTGCACTGAACACATCGGAGCAGCAAGCCGCGCGTATCCCCTTGTGCTTGTTTGCACACAGAGACATGCCGATGCCCGTGCCGCAGATAAGGATACCCAGCTCGCGCTCACCGCTCTGAATTTTTGTGCAAAGCTCGTGGGCGATTGCGGGATAAGAGCAGCTTTCCTCAGAATACGTGCCGACGTCCGATACGTCGTAGCCTGCTTCTTTCAGGGAAGCTATCACCTGGTTTTTGAGCTGAAATCCTGCATGGTCACAGCCGATAACTATCTTTTTCATTTTTTGACTCCTTTATAGCTGAAATTTTATTTACTGTTTTCTTTTTCCGCTCTCGTTCTCTCAGCCTGAGAGGGGCGAAGATAGGTGGGGGCAAGCTCCGCGTCGCTGACCTGTTTTCCCTCGCGGTAAGCCTTGAGGGCGCACATGGCGACGGAATAGCCGTTCTGGTGGATAAGAAGCTCGGGGGTGTAGCCGTAGTCGCCTGTGAGCAGAAACGCGCCGTCACCGCAGATGCGGACAGTCTCGCTATATCTTTTCAGTTCTTCCTCAAGCTCGGGCACCCCAATTGCTCGGTCGGGACAGAGCCTTTCAATATTTCCCTTGCCGTCACAGCCAAATAGCGCGTTGTAGACCTGATTTCGCCGCGCATTCATGCAGGGGCAGATGATGCCCTCGCTGCCGCTGATGTTGTACGCCAGAGCTTCGAGCGTCGATACGCCCACACAAGGCTTGTCCTTTCCGAATGCAAGTCCTTTTATGGTCGCCGCGCCGATGCGAACCCCCGTAAATGACCCGGGACCCTCGGAGAGCGCGAAAAGGTCAATATCGTCTGCTGTGAGATTCGTCATTTTCAACGCGGATTCTATCATGGGAAGCAGAGTTTCGCTGTGGGTGTTGCCCGCGTTTACGGTAAAGCACGCCAGAAGCTTTTCATCGTCGCAAAGAGCGACAGAGGCAACGACAGCCGTGCTGTCGGAAGCTAAAATTATCATTTGTCGGCACCTCCCACAAGCTCGATTTTTATCGCCCTGCTGTCGGGCGCGCTTGAATCGTTTTTCGTTATCTCAACCCGATAGTAACGGTCGGGCAGGGCATATTCGATGTTTTCCGTCCACTCGGTGAGACATATGCCGGGACGGTCGGCGTAATCATAGAAGCCAATGGAATAAAGATCGTCCTCGTCCGTGATTCTGTAAAGGTCAAAATGAAAGACCGAAAGGGGCTTTGCCTTGTATTCGTTGACCAGGGCAAAGGTGGGGGAGCGGACTGCCGCGCCGGGCGCGATTTCGCTTGTGAATCCGCGCACGAAAGCGGTCTTTCCCACGCCCAGATCGCCGTAGAGTGCTACGAATCGGGGATTTTTGCCGTCGTTTATAATAATTTTTGCCAATTCCGCTCCGACAGATTCGGTTTCTGCGGCGGAAAGGGTGTTTTTCTCTGAAATCAGCATTTTTTCGTCCTTTATTTATAGATAATTCATTATAACACATTTTTTTGCTAGTGTAAATACAAAAACCAAATTTTCTTGCCGCTTCACGGATAAGAATGAAAAAAATTCAAAAAGCTCTTGACAAAAAGGAAAAAAGGTGATAGAATATCTGCATATTTCAAAAAAGCGTTGAAGAAATTATTCGTTTTTCCGAGGGCGAAAGAGAGTCGGCGGTTGGTGTGAGCCGATGCGAGAGGTTAAGCGAAGTCTCGTTTCTGAGCTTGATGCCCGAATTAAAAGTAAGGTGTCACGGTCGCCCCGTTATCGGCTGAGGGCTTGGAGGTCTTTTTGACCGAGAGCTCAAGAGTGATTCTTTGCCGCAAGGCAAGTATTAACCAGGGTGGTACCGCGAAAACGTATTTTCGTCCCTGAGGTCGCAAGACCCCGGGGACTTTTGTTTTATAAACAAGAAAGGAAAGCCTTTTTGGCAAGGTCAGAAAAATGAAACAGATATCTGTAACAGACGTAACTATCAAGCAGTCGGGAAAGAACGCCGGCTACGCGCTCAGCTTCCGCGAGAAGATCGAGCTTGCAAAGCTGCTTGATAAGCTTCGTGTTGATGTGATTGAGCTGAATCCCATTGAAAATATTAAGGTAGACAGTCTCCTGATCAAGTCGGTCTGCTCTGCGGTAAAGGAGAGCGCCGTTGCCGTTCCCGTGGGCATGGACGAGAGCAATATCGAAGCCGTTTGGGCGGCAATGGGCGAGGCAAAGCACCCCCGCCTTCAGGTCCAGCTTCCCGTCAGCGCCGTTCAGATGGAATATCTTGCGGGCAAAAAGCCTGCGGCAATGCTTGAGCTTATCGGCAAGCTTGTAGCAAAGTGCAGGTCACTTTGCTCTGACGTTGAGTTTATCGCCGAGGACGCAACCAGAAGCGATATGCAGTTCCTCGCCGAGGCTGTGAAAACGGCAGTTGCGGCAGGTGCTGCCACTATTACCGTTTGCGACACCGCAGGCTCCTCTCTCCCCTCTGAATTTGCCGATTTCGTTCAGAATATCAAGGCGAATATTCCCGAGCTTGCAACCGTTCGCCTGGGCGTTTCCTGCTCCAATATCCTGTCCATGGCAGACGGCTGTGCCGTTGCATCGGTTCTGGGCGGAGTGGTTGAAATTAAAGCGGCGGCGTACGGTATGCAGACGGTCAGCCTTGCGAATATCGTGAAGATAATTGCGTCCAAGCCCGACGTTCTTGATGTAACGACCACGGTCAACGCAACTCAGATAAAGCGCATCACAGACCAAATCGACTGGATGTGCCGCACCAACCGCTCAAAGAACTCTCCCTTCGACAGCGGAGTTCAGAGCGAGGGCGAGGCGTTCCTCAGCGAGCACGATGACCTGACCGCTGTTGCAAAGGCTGTTGCCGCAATGGGCTATGAGCTTTCGGACGACGATAACGTCAAGGTCTTTGAGGCGTTCCAGAAGATAGCCGCGAAGAAAAAGACCGTGGGCGAAAAGGAGCTTGACGCTATTGTGGCTTCCGCCGCTTTGCAGGTGCCTCCCACCTATAAGCTTGACAGCTACGTTATAAACACGGGTAATATCATCAGCGCCACCGCTCACATGAAGCTGGCTGACGGCAACGTTATCCTTGAGGGCATAAGCCTTGGCGACGGTCCTATCGACGCGGCGTTCCTTGCCATAGAGCAGATAGTCGGACGCCACTTCGAGCTTGACGATTTCCAGATCCAGGCGGTCACCGAGGGCAGGGAAGCCATGGGCGAATCGGTAGTAAAGCTCCGCAGCTCGGGTAAGCTCTATTCGGGCAGAGGAATCTCCACCGACATCGTGGGCGCCAGCATCAACGCATACATCAATGCGCTCAATAAGATAGTATACGAAGAAAAAGAGAACTGAAAGGGGCTTGAAAGATGAATTTATCCTTTTCAACAAGAGGCTGGCAAAGCTTCAGCTTTGAAGAAAACATAGAGACTGCCATGGAGATGGGCTTTGGCGGCATAGAAATGTATAATGTTCAAAAGTGCCCGGAGCTTACGGACAAGGGCGGCGTTTTCCATAAATATAACACGGCGGCGACGGTGAGATTGCTCCGCGAGAAAAAGCTCCGCATCCCCTGCTTTGATTCCTCCTGCGACATTTCCGCAGATGACTGCTTGGAGGAGGCAAGAGCGCTGATGAAGATCGCCTGCGACGCGCAAACGAAAAACGTTTCGGTCGTTGCTCTCACCGAAAAATTCGACAACCTCTACGCAAATCTTGAAACGCTCATCGCGGAGGCGGAAAAGCTGAAAATCACCATTCTGGTAAAGACCAGCGGCGTATTCTGCGACACCGCAAAGCTCCGTGAGGTGCTTGAC
>CAZISP010000035.1:0-8006 GCA_964541955.1 uncultured Lachnospiraceae bacterium | reverse complement strand
TGGCGGAAATGATGATTCAGGGCTCTTCCATGGGCATTACGGACATGACGAAAAAGGTTCGCGAATTTGAGGGGGACGGTTGCCCCGAGAGGGCTCTGCGACTCGGCCGCGACCTCATTTCCTTCGAGCAGGAAAACATCGAAAAGCTCAAAACCTTTCTCTGAACGTCGTTCCCTCTTTTTTTCGGGGATTTTCACAGAAAATCCCCGAAAGAGTGATTGACAAAAGCCGCAAAGGGTGGTACAATTTCCACGGGCAAGGCGCTTTTGCCGAAAAAAGCCAAAAGGAGAGAGCAAAATGACTCAGCAAACACTTTCAAGAGAAGAATTTTACGCAAAGGACAATCTGGTCATCTACAAGGAATTCCCCGATGACATTCGCAGGAACTACGATTACAAGGTGACCGTTACACAGGGAGACGAGACCCGCTCTATCCCCGTTTACAACCACACGATGGAATACAATCTTCTCGGTCGCATGGTGGGCGGCGACCTTTACCGCCGTTTTTCTACGTTCGCGTTCTCGGGCGCGCAGGTGAGGGTCGATATTAAGGTTGGTTTTGATTTCAAGACCTACTCCGTCTTCCCCTCGGCAAAGAAATTCAAGAGTACATACAAGGACGGCGTCATCTCCGTCTATCTCGATAAGCCCGACTACTTCGGAATCATTCTCGACGACTGCACCAACACCATTCTGTCTGTCATCGCAGACCTGCCCGAATACCCTGCCGACATTCCCGCAAAGGACGGCGAGGGCGTAATTTACGTTGAGGGCTGGAAGGACACGGAAAAGGGCGTTCTTGAGATAACAGAGCCAAACACCACCCTTTACATAGCACCCGGTGCCGTTCTCAATGCCAGAGTCACACTTGAAGCATCGGCTACGGGCACGAAGGTCATCGGCCGCGGCGCAATTCTCGACCCGTTTGAGGATATCTACCACTACGACATCAATTTCGGCGGCTCCGAGGGCAGAGGCTACAAAATGTGCATTATTCGTGCCGACGATTGCCTCTACGACGGTCCCATTTGTATGGACGCACGTTGCTTTAACATCGCCACAAGCGGAAACAACATAACCGTCAGAAACTACAAGGTGTTCTGCTCCATGATGACCTCGGACGGATTTACTACCGGCGGCAAGAACAACCATTTTGAGCACTGCTGGATATACAACGGCGACAACGGAATCGTCATGAGCGGCGGCGACAATCACGTTTACCGCGATATCACCATCGGCACCACCTGCAAGGCGCTATTCCCCCAGATTCACACCACAAATATGTTCCTTGAGGACATCTACGTATTCCGCGTAGGCGAGCCCGCCATTACCAACGTATATAACAACACCGAGCCCCGAAACGTTACCATAACGATAAACAATTTCGACCTTATCGACTGCACCAATCTCCCCGCATTTTTCCAGGGTCAGAACATGGGTACCCTTCCCAAAGAGATAACCTTCAACAACGTTTCCCTGCCCACCATGTCGGGCAAATCCGACCCGCACAGAGAGAAGCCCAACGGCATTATCAACAAGCTGGTCATAATGAAAAACCCCGAGAAGCTGTTTACCGAAAACTACACACTTAACTTCAACAATCTCTACATTGACGGCAAGGCTGTCGAGGACTTTGACGACGTTGTTGTAAACAGAGAATTCAACAACACCTACAACATATCAAACGACGGCACTTACACCCCCGTGGCGAGAGACCTGCACACAGCAAATTACGAGTCGAACGGCAGAGTTTACATAGGTGCGCTCCGCGCCGCGTTCCGTGACGACGTCATAATTGAGGGTAACGAGTTCTATCTGCCCGCAAAGGAAATTGTAAAGTTCGTCCGCACAAATAACGAGCCCAAGGTAACCGAGATAAACGGCGCAAAATACGTAAAATCAAGCGACCTGGCTCTGCTTGACACGGTAGAGAGCGCGGAGGTCAGATCCGGCAATCTCTACGTCACAATGGTACAGAAAAAGGGTAATCTTCTCACCGCAGACGAAGGCAAGATCAGCCGCATCTCAGAGAACGCCTGCTACCTGGTAGATCTTGTTGTAGAACACGAGAACGGCGAGACGATTTACGCCTGCTACGCTCACAGAGACGAGTGCCGCGGCGGCATCTCCATCATGGTAACCCCCGAGATAAAGATGTACGGCGCGGGTGATTACACGTTCTCCTTCGAAGCTCGTTGCGATGACGAAACGGAAAGCGTTATCAAATACGGCTGGAACTACGATAACATCAACAACTCCTACGGTTCGGAGCTTGAAGCAAGCGTCGGCGGCAAATGGGCACGTTACGAGATCACTCTGAACGTCACCGAGGATATGGTATCATGCGAGCAGTTCCTGGTAAAGATAAACGGCTCCACAATGAAGAAATTCTCACTCAAAAACATAGAGATCACAAGGAAATAAAAAGCGCGGAGACCCTCGGGTCTCCGCATTTTTTATTTGAATCAATATACGCTCTTTTTCCATATTCCGGGGCTGAACAGCACCAGCATCGGAAGAATTTCAAGTCTGCCGATCAGCATATTGACGGACAGGATAATCTTTGAAAAATTCGAGAAAGCCGAGAAATTGGACATGGGGCCAACTCCCGCAAGCCCGGGTCCTACGTTGTTGAAACAGGTTATCTCCGCGGTCAGCGTGGTGGTGAAATCAAAGCCGTCAACCGCTATCAGAACGGTCGAAACGATCATTATCACGAAATACATGGCGGTATAAACCAGAGTGGAGCGAATGACCGTGTTTCCGACGCTCTTGCCCTCCATACTGACGACCGTCACGGCTCTGGGGTGTATAAGGCGTTTTATCTCCTGTCTCAGGGTCTTCAGAAGAATCATTAGTCTGCTGACCTTAAAGCCGCCCGAGGTCGAACCCGCGCAGGAGCCTAAGAGCATGAGCAGCACCAGAACCTGCCGGCACAATTGCGGCCAAAGGGCAAAATCCGCCGTGGCGTAGCCCGTGGTGCTGATAATGGTCGAGACCTGGAAAAACGCATAGCGAACCGTGTCTCCCGCATTTCCGTAAAGCGGATAAACGTTTATTCCCACTATCGCCGTAGCGCCGACGACAATCAAAAGGAACCAGCGAAGCTCCTCACTGCGTATCGCATCCCGAGCCTTGCCCGCGAGAATCAGGTAAAAAAGATTGAAATTTATGCCGAAAATCAGCATGAATATAGAAATAACGTAGTCGATGTACGCACTGTCGTAATATGCTATTCCCTCCGTACGGACGGAAAATCCTCCCGTTCCCGCCGTGCTGAAGGCGTGGCAAACAGCATCAAACGGGGGCATGCCTCCAATCAGGAGAAGCACCGTGAGAACAACGGTGAGAACCGTGTAAACGCCGTAGAGAATCTTCGCCGTATCCTTCATCTTCGGCACCAGCTTGCCCACGATCGGCCCCGGAGATTCGGCACGCATCAGATACAGAGAATGATCGTCGGACAAAGGCACCACAGCAAGGGCAAAGACCAGAACTCCCATACCGCCTATCCAATTTGAGAAGCTGCGCCAAAGCAGAATGCATCTCGGCAGTGAGCCGGGGTCGGAAAGCACGGTGGCACCCGTTGTGGTAAAGCCCGATACCATCTCGAAAAAGCAATCGAAAAAGCTATTAAAGCAGCCCGAAAAATAAAACGGAAGCGCGCCAAAAAAAGACATGAGCAGCCAAGCGGCGGATACGGCAAAAAAACCGTCGCGGGCGTAGATCGCCGTATTTTTAGGTCTTTTCAATCCGAATATAAGTCCAAGAAGAGCAAGCGCCGCAATAGCGGGAGCAAAGGCAAATATCTCGCTCTCGCCGTATATCACGCCCGTAAGCACCGCCGGCAGCATCAGGATCGCCTCGGTGAGAAAAATGCGTCCCAAAATGAACGCTATCATTCTTTTGTTCATGGCTTTATTCCTCTATGATCTCGGAGAGAGTGCTTATAGCGCCGTTGGCGGTCACAACGAGTACGCCGTCACCCGGCAGGATCAGGTCGCCGCCGCCCGGAATGATCGCCCGAGCGCCGCGAATAATGCAGGCAATGAGTATCCCGCTCTTTACGTGAAGATCCTTCAGAGCAATACCCGTCAGCCCGTCAATATGGTCGTCTGCGACAAATTCGAGCACCTCTGCCTTTCCGCCGACGATTCTGTAAAGCGACTTTATCTCGCTGTTGCTTCCGCTTCTGTCAACGGCGCGGACGTAACGGAGTATCTCATTTGTCATAGCAAGCTTCGGAGAGATCAGCGTGTCGATGCCCAGCTCACGTGTCATGCGCATCATGTTGTCGTTGTTCACCTTAACTATGACCTTTGGAACGGAGAGCCTATCTGCATAAAGCGCGCTGAAAATGTTCGCCTCATCAATACCCGTGAGTCCCACAAAAGCATCAACCGAACCAATTCCCTCCTCAAGAAGCATGTCGTGGTCGGTAATATCGCCTTGAAGGATTACGGCATCGGGCAATCTGTCTGCCAGCTCCTCTGCAACCGTATGGTCACGCTCTATTATCTTAACACGCATATTCTGTTTTTCAAGGATCCTGGCAAGGTAAAACGCGATCCTGCCGCCGCCCGCAATCATTACGCTCTTGACGGGTGCCTCAAGAAGCCCCGTCACCTTGAAGGCGTGAGAGATATCTCGGGGTGTGCCGGTAAAGTAAACCTCGTCTCCCGCTCTCAGTTCAAAATCGCCGCCGGGAATAAACGTCTCCTCACCTCGGTCAACGGCACAGATAAGCACCGAGATACCAAGATCTCTGGTAAGACCGTTCAGCTTCTTGTTGCAAAGGATATTTCCCTCGGGGAGGGTTGCGGAAACAAGCTCTACCCTGCCCCTGGCGAAAAGCTCAACTCTTGATGCCGAGGGGAAGCGCAGTACCCTGGCTATCTCCATCGCCACCGCCCGCTCGGGGTTGGCAAACATGGAAAGCCCTAGATCCTGCTTCATCTCATAGAGCTGATCGGAATATTCGGGATTGCGAATACGAGCGATGGTGTGCTTTGCTCCCAGCTTGTTCGCGCACATACAGCAAAACATATTAAGCTCGTCCGATCCCGTGACAGCCACCAGCAAATCACAGCTCTCAACCCCCGCCGCCTTCAGTGCGGGAAAGGTCGCTCCGTTTCCGTGACAACATATAACATCAAGAGAGGTGCTTATCTTGTCAACCTGCTCCTCGCTTTGGTCAATGACCGTAACGTCATGACCCTCCTCCGAGAGCTGTCTTGCGATCGATACGCCGACCTTGCCGCCTCCAACAATAATAACGTTCATAAAAATTATACCTCTTTCGGTATTTGATGAAATTATTATATCACCGTTTTCACAAAAAATCAACAAGAATATGACAGAGGGCTTTTTTCAGCAAAAAAGCCCTCTCATTCAATTCATTTATAAAGCTCTGTCGAAAGATATCTGTCGCCCGAATCGGGAAGAAGCACGACTATCTTCTTCCCCGCGTTCTCGGGCTTTTTGGCCTCCTCGATTGCGGCAAAGACCGCCGCGCCCGACGAGATCCCCACAAGGACTCCCACCTTTTTGCCAAAATCCCGTGCGCAAAGTATCGCATCCTCGTCCGAGACGGGGATTACCCTGTCAACCACCTCACGTTTGAGCACCACGGGCACAAATCCCGCACCGATGCCCTGTATTTTATGGGCACCTGCCCTGCCTTGCGTCAGATAAGGGGATGAGGCAGGCTCAACGCCGACCACCTCGACCGAGGGCTTCTTTGATTTCAGATATTCTCCGACACCCGTAACCGTTCCGCCCGTGCCGATACCCGCAACGAAGATATCAACCTCGCCGTCGGTATCCTCGAATATTTCGGGGCCCGTGGTCTTGAAATGCGCCGCCGCATTGGCGGGATTTTCAAACTGACCGGGAATAAAAGCGTTGGGAATCTCCCTCGCCAGCTTTTCGGCGACCTTGATGGCTCCGCTCATGCCCTCTTTCCCATCAGACAATACAAGCTCGGCTCCGAATGCGCGCATTAACGTTCTGCGCTCCTCGCTCATGGTGTCGGGCATGACTATAATGCAACGGTAGCCGCGAACAGCCGCCGCCGACGCAAGACCGATGCCCGTGTTTCCGCTGGTGGGTTCTATTATAACCGAGCCCTCGCGTAAAAGTCCGCGCCGTTCGGCGTCAACTATCATCTCGTAGCCCACTCTGTCCTTCGCAGAGCCCGCGGGGTTGCGGGATTCAAGCTTTGCGTATATCTTTGCGCCCGTTCCAAGCTCTTTTTCGATTGCCGTAAGCTCAAGCAAGGGCGTCGAGCCGATAAGCTGCTCAGCCGACGTATAAAGTCGCCTACCACGATGCCTGTGCCGTGGTCGATAAAGAAGAATTTACCGATGGTGGCGCCGGGGTGGATATCGATGCCGGTGATGCTGTGGGCGTGCTCGGTCATGATCCGGGGGATCATGGGCACTTTCAGGGAGTACAGCACATGGGCCAACCGGTAGACCGTGATGGCAAACAGGCCGGGGTAGGCGAAAATGATCTCTGCCATACCGGTAGCCGCCGGGTCACCTTCATAAGAGGCCTGCAGATCCGTCTGCACCAGCGCCCGCACCTCGGGGATCTTCCGAAAAAACTCCAGGCAGATCTCTTGGGCATGGGCCTGGGCGGCCTGCTCCTCCTCACCGCCGCTTTGGAACACCAAGGCGATCTGACGGGTCAGATTGAACATCACATCCTCAATGAGCATGGACAGGTTATGCTTTGCATTGTATATCTGATAGGTTTTGTCCTTAAAATAGCCGGGGAATACGATCCGGCGGAGCTTTTCGATGATGTCGATAATAGCGTCCTTGTCCGGAGTGCGGTAAAGCTCCAGCTTGTCGATATCCCGGTCTCTTTTGTAATCCTGCAGAATGCTGTCTACCACAGCCTCAATCTTTTCTTCAAAGGCGGTCATGGCGTTCTCCTCCATGCTTTTTTACTTTTTATATCATAGGTTCGAACCGATGTCAATGTTCCTATTGACAAGAAATCTTTCTGCGGATTATAATTTAAGAAATGTTAGGAGGGCATACTATGGCTATTTACAAATCCGCCGCCGAGCTCATCGGCAACACGCCCCTTTTGGAGCTGACCGCCATGACCAAGGGCCTGCAAGCCCGGGTACTGGCAAAATTAGAATATCTGAACCCCGCCGGGTCTGCCAAGGACCGGGTAGCGCTGTCCATGATCGAAGACGCGGAAAACCGGGGTCTTTTGAAGGAAGGCTCTGTCATCATCGAGCCCACCTCCGGCAATACCGGCATCGGCCTTGCCTGCGTAGCCGCCGCCCGGGGCTATCGGACGGTGATCGTCATGCCCGATTCCATGAGCGTGGAACGGCAGACCCTGATGAAGGCCTACGGTGCAGAGGTAGTGCTGACCCCCGGCGCGCTGGGTATGCAGGGTGCCATCGACAAGGCAGAGGCCATGGCCAGAGAAATCCCCGGCAGCTTTATCCCCGACCAGTTCGGTAACCCTGCCAACAGCCATGCCCACAGGACTACCACCGGCCCGGAGATCTGGCAGGATACCGAGGGCAAGGTGGACATTTTTGTAGCCGGTGTAGGCACGGGCGGTACGGTCACCGGCGTGGGCGAATTCTTAAAAAGTCAGAATCCCAAGGTACAGGTGGTAGCAGTAGAGCCGGCAGCTTCTCCGCTGCTGTCCGGCGGTAAGGCCGGGCCTCACGGTCTGCAGGGCATCGGTGCCAACTTCGTGCCCAAGGTGCTCAACTCCGCCATCTATGACCGCATTATCCCCGTTACAGAGGAAGCGGCCTATGCCGCCGCCCGGGAAATGGGCCGAAAAGAGGGCATTTTGGTGGGTATTTCCTCCGGCGCGGCCCTCCATGCAGCCTTGCTGCTGGCAAAGGAAAATCCCGGCAAAACCGTCGTGGTGCTCCTGCCGGACACCGGCGACCGATATCTTTCCACCGACTTGTTTGCATAAAAAGGAGCTTCCCGAGGGCAGACCTTTTTTCTATCCTCTAT
>CAZISP010000034.1:0-8031 GCA_964541955.1 uncultured Lachnospiraceae bacterium | reverse complement strand
GTCGATTTCAAGAAAATAGCCCAGAGCACCGTAGGCTTTACAGGCGCAGACCTGGCAAATCTTCTCAACGAGGCGGCGCTCCTGGCAGCCCGCCGCGGAAAAGACCTGATCGGCATGGACGAAATCGAGGACGCATACATGAAATCCCTCATGGGTCCTCAGAAGAAGAACAAGCAGAGACGGGAGAAGGACAACAAGCTCTGTGCCTACCACGAGGCAGGTCACGCAGTGGCATCGTACTTCTGCCCAACCTCCGACCCCGTTAAGCACATCACCATTATCCCCGCAGGGTCCGCAGGCGGCGTTACCGTCCGCGTTCCCGAGGAGGACAGAATGGTGCAAACACGAGGCGAGATGATAGACAACATCATCGTAGCCCTCGGCGGACGAATCGCGGAGGAGCTTATTCTGGACGACATCTCCACAGGCGCTTCCAGCGACATCAGTCAGGCGACAAAAATAGCCCGCGCCATGGTCGAGAGATACGGCATGAGCCGTCTGGGCACCGTGCTTTACGGAAACGAGCATTCAAGCGGCGAGGTGTTCCTTGGACGAGATTTCAGCTCGGGTAAGAACTATTCCGAAAAGACTGCGGCTGAAATTGACGGTGAGGTGCGCGCAATAATTGACGAGGCGTATGCAAAGTGCAAGTCCTATCTGCAGGAGCACATCGACAAGCTTCACTTCGTTGCAGAGTTCCTCTACAAGCATGAATCCATGGATCGCGACCAGTTTGAGGCGGCAATGCAGGAGGGCGCAACGGAAGAAACGATTCTTCAGATCGCCGAGGACAAAAAGCGCGAGAGCGAAAAGGAAAACCGCGACCAGGCGGCAAAGAACGCTCAGCGCGAGGAGGAGGAAAAGAAGAATCCTCCCACCCCCGACAGCGAAAATCCGATTGATCCGAGCAATCCTTTTGGATTCTAAAAACAAAGGTCAAGTGCCGAGGCACTTGACCTTTGTTTTTTACCCCAAAAGAAGCAACAGAACAAGCAAAATCAGCGTATCCTCCGCTCCCTCGCACCCCGCAAGAAGAACTATGAGGGCAATTAGCATCAATGAATCCTCGCCCGACGCCCCGATTGAGGACAGGAAGGACGGGCGCGGTTTTTTGACCTCGGCGGGGTGCTTTTTCTCGCACGGACACTCATTTTCATCCTCGCGGCAAGCGCATCCCTCCTCGCGGCAAGCGCATCCTTCCTCGCGGCGAGGCGCGGGAGCGTTTACGCTTGGCAGATCCCCCGGCAAATAAAGCCTCTCCTCGACCTCGGGGGAATAGCCCATCGGGGGCTTTTGCGCCGTTGGCTGTTCTCTCGGCTTCTCGCTTTGCCGCGGTCGGGAGAACGCCACGCCGCTGTACTGCCTCGGAACAGTCAAGGGCACATTTTTGTTATAGCTTCTACTATACATTCATCATCGCACCTTTCCGTCACAGCTTCCTCAGAACGTCGCCGATTGACCAAAGTCGGAGTATCCCCTCGGCGGTCTCGCGGCGGGCAGGGCTGAGATAGGGGCAAAGCGCCCGCAGAAGCGCCGTTTTGTTGGGATCGCCCATAAGAGCGCCCAAATTGAGCCTTCCGCCGCCTCCGAAAAGCCCGTCGGATTGCTTTAGGGCTGACAAAACCGACGGCAGCTTTTCAAGAATTTCCGAGGGTGCCGTTCCCGCAGGTGTCGTCCCCTCATCGTTGACCGCGGGGGCATCCTGTTCCCCGCTTTTCGCCATTGTCGGTGCCTCCATGCCGATGGCATCGGCAATTTTTGTGATTATCTCGGGATTTGATCTTAAAGCCTCCAATGCCGCATCAAGCGGCGATTTTCCCGTTTCGGAATATTCCTCAGGCAAGCCGCTCACCTCTCTTTTTTGTTTTTTGAGAGCTGCCGTGCCAGATTTTCAAGATCACCGTCTGTCGCTCCCGACAGCGCCGATCGAACCGACGCGATGTCGCCGGGAGAAATGTTGAAGGCGGAAAAATCCAGCCCCGAATCTGATGCAAGCCGCTCCATAACCGCCTTTAATTGCGCGTCATTCAGAGAAAGCAAGCGGTTCAGCGCATTCCTGTCAAGCGTCATAATAAAACCTCGCCCCAAAGCGGGGCTCACCTTTCATTTTTTCTTCTATCAACATTTTATGCGCCGCAAGCCCCAAGTGATACATGAAAATCCATGGGAAGCCTTGTCGAATTTTCGCGCAAAAAAGCCCTCGTGTCGCGCCGACTCACAGAAAATAAAGCCCGCAGGGAATAATTCTCAAATCGCCATAAAAAAACCGAGCCGAGTGCGATGCACTCGGCTCGGTTTTTTGTTTTTCTCAGAAGAATCCGTCTCCTATGTTGACGTCAATGTCGCCATTGGAGATCGCGAGGACGTTAAGTGCCTCGGCGTCGATCACTTCCAGTTCGGGAGCTGTATATGCGTTTTTCATTTCATTTTACCTCCCTTTTTATTATCTGAGGAACAGAGCGTCAAGCACTGCTGTTTTCCAGGAACCGCTCTTGTAAAGAGCGAACGTGTCGCTGTCATAGCCCCACCACGTAAGAGGAACGTTGTTATCGTCGCAGGACTGAGCAACAAGTCTGATATACGTATCTGCGTCGTCGGAATCCGCCAGCTCAAGGTTCATACCGGTCTCGGTCAGCATAACGCGAACTCCCGTTCTGTCGATAAAGTTCGTGATCTGAGCAAGATTCCACTTAATCGAGCTGATGTGCTCATCTGTAAGTGCAACCTGCACGTTTGCCTCGTAGCCTGCCCAAGTACAACCCTGATGTGTAAATTCACCGGGATCATAGAGGTGAACCGACAGAATAAGGTTGGGATCCTCGTCAATGGGAAGATTTATAGGACCGTTGTAGCTTGTGCTGTTAATCAGCCAGGGCGAGTTAGAGTCGGGACCCGCGATAAGGATAAGACGTCTCTCGTTTCCGCCGCCCGTAGCACGGATTATATCAACCACTTCCAGCTCAAAGTTAATAAGCGTAGCCGTGTTTGCTTTGTAATGAGGCTCGTTCATAAGCTCGAACATAAGCTCTGTGCCGTAGTCCTTGTATCTTTCCGCAACAAGCGCCCAGATAGCCTTGAAGGTAGCCGCGTCATCGGAATCGGTGGGATCGATCTCATACCAGCCGTGGAAATCCAGGATAACGCCAAGGCCGTTTTCTATTGCCAGATCGATAGCCGTGTCAACCGTCGACATATAGTCCCTGTAATTGTATTTACCGAACGCATTTGTGCTTGAATTGTAATACAGGTGGAAGGGCACGGGAATTCTTACGTGGTCAAAGCCCTGAGACACAATGTTCGTGTAAGTGCTGTTGCTTGTCAGAAGAGTGGGAGCAGCTGCCAGCTTGGTTGTGTTGTCGGGGTCTTCAAGACCGTTTACGTTAACGCCTCTGTAGTAATTGAGAGGAGTTGTAATAGCCTCCAGCGCCGCGTCCTCTTCAGCCTTCTTTGCGTCAAAGTAATCCTTCCACTCAGCGATCGTCATAGAGCGCTCCTCGTCATCGACCACGCAAACAAAGGTCAGATGATCCAGGTTGTCCGCATTGGCAGCCGTCAGCTCGTAAACGATATAGATCGTTCCGTTGGAGTCTGCTATATTAACCTTATCACCGATGGTGCCGCTGCCGTCAAGGTCAGCGTTTGCCGCCAGCATGTTCTCATAGAAGGCAACGATGCTGCGGTTGGAGGAGTTGCCCATAGTCTCGCCCGTCAGAGCGTTTGCATTGTTCAGAATGATCGTATATTCAGCATCCACGCCGAATGCCTGCGGGCATGCCGACGCCTCGGAAAGCTTGTATCCGTATGCGCTTATACCCTCAAAGGACGCGGGCATAATGACGGTGGGAGCCGTTACGGTCGCCTGTGTCGAAAGGTTAGCCAAGCAGTTCTTTGCAAAGCTTCTTATAGAGGTGGCGGTAAGATCGATGGTTCCGTCATCGGGAATGTCCTCGCGACCGACCGTCCACAGTCTCTTGAGCTTATATGCATAATAGAACAATTCCTCCATGCTGTCAGTGCCTGTTACGCTTTCGGGGAGAATAACGTTCTCTACCGCTCTTGCCTGAGAGAACGCGTAATTGGCTGCCATCGTCACAAAGCCGCTGAGGTCTGCGATAGTGCCGAAGCCGTCTGCATACATTTCAGCCGACAGAGAGGTCTTGCTGTCGGAAGCATAAATTACGTTCTGAACGTAGTAGTTATAGTAAAGCAGGTGGGTGTTTGCACTCACACCCTCGGGATAAACCATAGTTGCAAGATTCTTACAGGTTGTATTCTCAAGAGCGCCCTTGTTGAGAGCATCTACGCCGTAGTCGATTACAAGGGTCTTGACCAGAGCTCCGTTGGCATCGCTGAGAATAGGAGAATGAACTGTCTGCGTCGAGCAGAAGCCGTTCGTTGATGTAGAATAAGCCGTATCAATAACCGTCACTGTTCCACTGCTGTTTTTGCCGGGTGTCATATAGCTGCTGCTGAAAGGCGCGTAGCCTCCATAGCTACGGTCTCTGAGCAAGGGAAGAACGGCATCACCCTCGGCATTGGGATCTGCGCGGTAAACCGCAACAAGCTCATAGGAGCCGTCAGCCATTGTATCCTTCAGCAAAGACCAAAGCACGTTCGTGGAGCTGGTCTCCTCAAGGCTGTGTGCGATAGAGTTCCATTGAACTGCGCCTGCACTTGTGAGGTTACCGTATTTCCAAGCGTAGAGAGGAAGATCGAGATATGTGAACTTGCCATCGGAATCGAACGTGTAGGTTGTGTTAACGGTAGTAATGCTTGAGCTGAACGCCTTCTGCTCACCGTCTGTGATAGAGAATGCGCCCTTTCCGAGAATATCCCAAAGCTCAACGCCCGTGGACATTACGAAGTTCTGGGAGTTTACACCGCCGTTCATGAACATGAAAACAGTTGCGTCATAGAGAGAATGAGCGGTCTTGCCCGTTCTTGTGGACTTGTAGGTGGTGTAAGTATATTCATAGGTCTCGCCGCCGTCATCTGTCCAGATAGCGTAGGCGTAGGTGTAGATCGCGGAAGTGTAGTTGTCCGCATCAATACCCGTGATAGCTGCGGCGAATGTCTTGTCGCCGGCAGCATTTTCGCTTACGTAAGGACCGTAATAAGCGGTCTTTCTGATGATTCTGGAATCGGAGCCTGAAACAGCCGCTTCAAAGAGCGCATCCATGTCACCGCCGTATACGTTTTCATAGGTGTTGGCAGACAGAACCACTACGCCGTAGTCATAAAGCTCCCAGCCCTCAAGCAAAGCCGCATCAACTGCACTCTGGAGAAGGGTAAACTCAGCGCGGAGCGCGGGGCCCGCAGTTTTTGCACTTTCGTCGTTGAGACGGATGGAATAACCGTCCGCCGTGATTGCATTGTTTGCCGAATCGGGAGTGTTGACTGCAAGAGTAACGGTTACGTTCGTAATACCCGCCGCCGTAAGAGCGCTTTCAAGATTGGTCTTGGCAGCGGAGCTGTAAACGATCGCCTCGATTGCCTGTGTTGCGGTCGCGAACGCATCGGAATGGATCACGATATCAGAGGATACGCCGCCCTTGAGGTCGATAGTTGTAAGAGCCTTACAGCCGCGGAACGCGCGATCGTTTATCGCTGTAAGAGTTGCGGGAACGGTGAGCTTCTTAAGCCCCGTACAGTTGTAGAGAGCCAGCGCATCGATAACACCTGCGGAATCAACCGTTGAATCGGCGGTGCTTACCAGCGTGTTAAACCAAACAATTTCCTCAATACCGTAGCTGTCTCTGAACATACGGTCAGCGACGTAGGTAACGGAGCTTTTAGTATAGGGAGTATACGCCGTAAAGCCGGAAAGGTCAACAACACCCTCTTTTACAGTACCCGTGTATTTACCGGACATATCGGTATTATAGGTTACGTGAGCTAAGGTCTTGAGATTTGTCACGTATCTTAAAATACCGCGGTCTGTATTAGTGAAGTTGATTGTTTTGATTCCACTGTCAAACAGAACCTGCTTCGTCTCCATTACATATGTTTCAAGACCTACCGTTCTATACACAGAGGAGGTCAATCCCGACTTGAGACGGAACTCGACAGATTCGAAAACATATCCGTCGGTTACAGCCAGCTTGTTGAGCACCCACGCAAGGGTGAAATATACGCCATCCTCCAGCATGTTACGGGTGCCGCTTACTTCTTCTTCCTGTTTGGAGTCGCCGTTTATCTGGTTGGAAAGAACGAGCCAAACAGCCTTGCCCGTGGTCTTGTTCCAATAGAATCTGGTGTTGCCCTTATAAGCAAACGTAGGATAAGAAGTGGTGGTTGTGGTTTTGTCGGCTGTTTCCGTAGCGATCAGATACCAGCCCTCTTCGGTATCAACGTCGGTGTAGCCCGAGGCGAGCCACTTGTCACTGGTGTTTGTTACACCCATGGGCATGGTTGCCTTTTCTTCCTCCTCGCCGCCGTCGTCGGTTCCAACGAGCGTAACCGTTACGTTGGTGATGTTAGCGGCTGAAAGAGCGTTTTCCATGTTCGTCTTGGAATCGGCATCGTAAACCTGGATAACGAGGTCTGTTACGTTTGTGAACGCATTCGAGCTCTCGATTACCATGTTAGAGGCAACGGTACCCTTAATGTCGATAAGCTTGAGAGAGGTACACTTATAGAATGCATATCCCTCAATCAATTCGAGGGCTACCTCCTCGGGAATAACAACCTCTTCAAGGGACGTGCTTTCGCGGGCGAAGCAGTAAGGAATTATTCCGGTATAGGTGCCATAGTAAGGAGACTGTTCGCTCAAAAGCACCTCATACTTGCTCCAACCGGTATCAAACGACCAGTTGTTTGTTGTATAATACAGGTTTCCTTCGGAATCCTGAATAACGTAAACCATTTTTCCCGAAGCAAAAGCCGTGCCGACAGTAGTCGTCTTGGGGTTGCCTTCAACAAATTTCGCGGATCCGTCAGAGACTGCCACAACGGCAATCTTCTCCGTCGCAGGAGCCTTAAGGGTCTGCTGATAAGGCATGATGATCTTCTTTGCGGCAGTGCTTCTTACAGCCGAGCCCGCATACATGGTCATATGGTTGGCGTCCAAATATATGGTTGAAACGGGCTTAAGATATGTAAAGCCTCTGAGATCAATGACGCCGTCCTCGCCCCAGGACAAGGTAAACTCGCCCGTAGACTTATTCCACGTACCCCATTTAACGGTCTCGAGAGAGGAAAGTCCAACGAAAGCGCCCGTGTCGTTCTTCGTGCCGGACCACTGGCTGCAGCTGTCCTCGATCGTTATGGACTGCAGACTTGTAAGCGAGCCGATAACGTATGCAAGGTTGTTAATGTAGCCGAAATTACGGAGCTGCAAATGCTCGACATTAGCCGCGTTCTGCGCCAGCCAATAGGGGAAGAGTTTTACGTTTGTCTTGTCGCCGCTTGAAGCCGTAAGAGTTCCGCCTACGCTTCCGGCTTCAAGAGAAACGGTTTTCGTCGTTTCGTTGTAGTAAGCGCGGTAGCTGCCGCCGGAGCCGAAGAGGTCGCCCTCATCCATACAGTCCCCATCTTCGTTTTGGTCGGTAGCAGAGCCTGCCGCGATCTGAACCCAAGCTGAATTGTTCTTGAGGTCAGCATATACGGAGTTGCTTGCGCTATTGTTTACGTATGCGCTCGTAGTCACGACCAGAGCCGCGATCATGAGTGCGGCAAGCGCAAACAAGACAAGCAGTTTTCTTGTTGTTTTCATATTTTTTCTCCTTTGCAGTTTATTTTTTACTTTTTGTCAAAGAGTACAGTTGTATTTTACCATGATTTTTGTAAAAAATCAATAGTTTAATGAAATTTTTATCTACTATTGTGTATATTTTTTCGCTTTTTCGGAAAAAATATTTCAATCAACCGTGTGGTTTTTGCGCCCGAGGCTTTCTTTTGAGGTGTCGGCAAAAAAACGTCCCCGGCAGGGGGGTGAAGCTCAAGGGGGCTTGGGGGGTTGGCGGCTCGGAGGCACGAAAACAAAAACGGCGGTGTTTAGCCGTCGTTTTTGCCTTTTTGTTTGGGGGGTCC
>CAZISP010000033.1:0-8042 GCA_964541955.1 uncultured Lachnospiraceae bacterium | reverse complement strand
ACTTGAGGCTCAGACTGTCGAGGTGCTCGAAATGTTTGGTGACGACATCGACGGAATATTCTACGATATCTGCCGTCCGCGTCCCTGCCTTTGCGAGCGTTGCATTGATTCGATGCTCGAAAAGGGCCTCGACCCCGAAAATCCCGACGATGTATACAAGCATTCAAAGCTGAATTACTATAAATACTCCGAGCGAATGAACGCCGCCGTGGCAAGATACTATCCCCACATGCCCGTTTTCCACAACTCCGGAAACATCCCCAGAGACGACCGAAGAACGGTCTCAAGTCACACACAGCACTTAGAGCTTGAAGCTCTGCCCACAGGCGACTGGGGCTACGATTACTTCCCCCTCTCCGCGGCCTACGCAAGAGGAATCGGCCGTGATTTTGCGGGAATGACGGGAAAGTTCCACATATCCTGGGGCGAGTTCGGCGGCTATAAGCACCCGAATGCTCTCCGCTACGAGGCGTCTCTTGCCTTGGCTCTCGGCGGAAGATTCAACGTGGGCGACCAATGCCACCCCTCGGGCGAGCTTGACGAGGCGACCTATCGTCTCATCGGCACGGCTTTTGCCGAGGTTGAGCCAAAAGAAGAATACTGCGTCGGTGCAAAAAATCTTGCGGATATCGCACTGCTGACCACTTATTACAGAAAATCCGAGAAGAGCTGTTCCGACGTGGGCGCCAACAGAATGCTCCTTGAAGGGCACTATCTCTACAACGTCATAGACGAGGAGGTAGACTTTTCCCCTTACAAGCTGATGATCCTCCCCGACAAAAAGGAGATAAGCTCCACTCTTGCCGAGAAGTTGAAGAAATACCTGGCAGGCGGCGGCAAGCTGCTCATGTCGGGTCGAAGCGGTCTGATTGAGGGCACGGACGAGTTTTTCACGGATTTCGGCGTAAAATACAAGGGCGAGAACAGCTTCAATCCCACTTATATGCGCCCTGCCTACGATATGAAGCCAAACGGCACAGCCGCATACATAGTTTACGACAAATCCCATCTGACAGAGCTGTCCGAAGGCTTTGATGGCGACGTTCCACTCCTGCTTGAAAACAGCTGTTTCAACCGCAGCTACCTCCACTACTGCTCCCACCGCCACACCCCCAACAACCCCGAGGACACGCGTCCCGGCGCGGTGGTGACGGGCAATATCGCCTATATTTCCTGGAACATCTTCAACGAATACAGCGAGGTCGGCAGCATAAACACCAGATACGCGGTAACCGACATCATCGACAGACTGTTGGGCGAGGATAAGACCCTCAGCACAAATCTTCCCTCAGGCGGCGTTGCCACGCTCACCCGACAGGAGGGAGAAAACAGGCTCGTTTGCCACCTGCTGTACGCCGTAACGAAGGTTCGCGGCAAAGGCACCGAGATAATTGAGGACATTATCCCCATTTGCGACACGAAGGTGGAAATAAATCTGCCTGAGGAGCCCGAGCGCGTCTACCTTGCGCCCGAGTGTCGTGATATCCCCTTCGAATATTCAAACGGCACGCTTAAATTTACCGTTGACCGCTTTGAATGTCATGCAATGGTGGTAATCGAATAAAAAGCGAAGGACGACGGCACTTGTGCCGTCGTCCTTCCTTTATTTTTTCTTTTTGGAATTTGATTTCGTCTTTTTCGCGGGGCTTTGCTTGCCTCGGCTTGCGGACATAGCATTTTTTGAACCTCGGCTCTGCTTTTTATCGCCTCTGCGGCTGTCGTTTCGACCGCCTCGGGGCGTTACCTTCTTATCCGAGCCCTTGCCTGCGTACTTGCCGCCCACAGGGCGCACAAGGCAGTCCCGATCAAAGCCGATAAGGTCTTCCCTGCCCAGCTTTTGAAGTGCTTCAATGACAAGCTCACGATTCTGCGGGCGGTTGAACTGCAAAAGTGCCCGCTGAAGCTGTTTTTCGTGGTAATCGGTGCAGACGTAGACCTTTTTGCCGTTCAGGGGATTTATGCCCGTGTAATACATAACGGTAGATGCCGTTCCGGGGGTGGGATAAAAGTCCTGCACCTGCTCGGGGGCGTAGCCGTCGCGCTTGAGACAGAGGGCAAGCTCCAACGCGTCCTTCAGCGTGGACCCGGGATGGCTTGACATGAGATAGGGCACAAGATATTGCTCTTTTCCGATGCTTTCAGTCAACTCAAAATAGCGGCGGCGGAATTTTTCGTAGACCTCAAAATCGGGCTTGCCCATGCAGGACAGCACCGCCGACGAGCAATGCTCGGGCGCCACCTTAAGCTGACCGCTAACGTGGTCACGCACCAGCTTTTTGAAAAAAGTTTCGTCCTTGTCTGCCAGCAGATAATCAAATCGGATACCCGAACGGATAAACACCTTCTTTATCCTCGGAAGCTTTTCAATTTCCGAGAGCAGGTGAATGTATTCGCTGTGGTCAATCTTCATATTGGGACAAGGAGAGGGCGCAAGACACTTGCGGTTTGCACAAACGCCGTCCTTGAGTTGCTTTTCGCAGGCGGGGCCCCGAAAATTTGCGGTAGGGCCGCCCACGTCGTGAATATATCCCTTACAATCGGGCATCTCGGTGATGATCTTCGCCTCGCGGACAACGCTCTCCTCGCTTCTCGAGCGCAGGGTGCGTCCTTGGTGGAACGCCAGCGCGCAGAAATTGCACGCACCAAAGCAGCCGCGGTTGTGGGTGATTGAAAACTTCACCTCTTCGATTGCGGGAACCCCGCCCTCGGCCTCGTACGAGGGGTGATAGTCGCGGGCGTAAGGTAGTGAATACACCCAATCAAGCTCCTCCCTTTCAAGAGGCGGCATGGGAGGATTCTGAACCAGCACCTTGCCGTCATAATGCTCAACGATAGCCTTTCCGTTAACCGAATCCTGGTTCTTGTATTGCACGCCGAAGGCTTCGGCATACTTTTTGGTATCGGTTTTCAGCTCGTCGTAATCAAACTCGGCGGCAACGGGATAATGTATCTTGTCCTCGGGCTTCGCCACGTAAACCGTTCCCCGCACGTCGTGTATCTTCTTCACGGGAACGCCGCGGTCAAGAAGCTCAGCTATGCGAATAAGGATATTTTCACCCATTCCGTAGGTCAGAATATCCGCGCGGCTGTCAATAAGTATGGAACGGCGCACCTTGTTATCCCAATAATCGTAGTGGGCAAAGCGGCGCAGTGATGCCTCAAGTCCACCGAGAATTATAGGCACGTCGCCGTAAGCCTGACGAATGCAGTTGCAATAAACGATAGTGGCGCGGTCGGGTCTGCGCCCCATCCTGCCCCCGGGACTGTAATAGTCATAGGAGCGCTTCTTTTTCGACACCGTGTAGTGGGCAACCATCGAGTCGATGTTGCCCGCCGACACAAGAAAGCCAAGACGCGGGCGACCGAACTCCTTGAACGCCGCAGGGCTTTTATAATCGGGCTGTGACAGAATGGCAACGCGGTACCCCTTCGCCTCAAGAACGCGGGATATTATGGCGGCGCCAAAGGACGGGTGGTCAACGTAGGCGTCACCGCACACGTAGACGAAATCCGGCACGTCCCAGCCACGATTTTTCATCTCCTCGGCTGTCATCGGCAGAAAATCCGCCGCACTCAATCGATTATTTATATTTTTATCCGACATATCTCTTCCTTTCGGGCAATTTACACTTTGTTACACTTATTTTAACACATTTTTTGCCCGATGTAAATAAAAAAATGTTACAATTGTATAACAACCCTTGAAATCGCAGAGAAAATATTATATAATTAAATCACAAGGATTGCCGTGTTTCTCGGTTCGCGGCAATATGGCTTATTCAAATCCGAGAGAAAGGATTTTCCGCAGGTGCGGAAGCGGTACTTTTTATGGCACACGGACAAACTATAACCTTTACGATTCCCGACGGCAAGGAAGAGGAGATGCACAAGATCCTTCGCTCTGTTTACGACGCAATGAGCGAAAAGGGCTACAATCCCATCAATCAGATAGTAGGCTATCTGCTCTCCGAGGACCCTACGTACATAACAAACCACAACGGTGCACGCTCTCTCATCAGCAAGATAGACCGTGACGAGCTTCTCAACGCCCTGGTTCGCAGCTATCTGGGACTCAAGTAATAACCTACGGCTGACGGGCATGGACAAAATCTGCAAGGCACTTAAATATATCGACCTTGAAAAAGGGGCGGCAACGGAAAAATCGGGCTCGCCCCTTGTTTTGGCGCTTGGAAATTTTGACGGCGTGCATCTCGGTCACAAAACCCTCATATCGGAGACCGCAAGGATAGCCGCTTCAATGTCTGCCACAGGCGGAATATTCTGCTTTGAAAAGCCCCCGTGCGACTTTCTGTCCGACACACCCCCGAAACGCATATGCACCCTTGAGCAAAAGCTGAAGCTGGCAAAGGAGCACGGAGCGAGCTGCGCCGTGCTTGGCGACTTTCCCACAATGCGAGATCTTCAGCCTGCTGAATTCATCGAGCTTTTGAGGAGCGAGATGAACTGCCGAGCCGTTGTTTGCGGCTACAATTTCAGATTCGGAAAAGGCGGAAAGGGAGGCTACGGCGACCTTCGGGCGGCATTCGGAGAACGCGCCATACTTGTGGAGAAAGTAACTTTTGAGGGCGAGGAGATAAGCTCAACAAAAATTCGCGAGCTTCTGCTGGACGGAAACGTGGAAAAGGCAAACCTGCTCCTGGGTCACCCGTACAGCGTTACGGGCAAGATTGTACGCGGAAAACAGCTCGGAAGAACACTCGGACTTCCCACCGTCAATCAGTTTTTTGCCGATGAGCTGCTGATACCAAAGAACGGCATCTATGCCTCAAGCTGTGAAATTGACGGTTTCACCTACCGCGCGGTCTCAAACGTAGGACTGCGCCCAACTGTCGAGGATTCGGACAGAATAAACTGCGAGACGCACATTATCGGCTACAGCGGCGATCTTTACGGGCGCGAGCTGAGAGTTGAATTCTTCAGCAGACTTCGCGGCGAGCGCAAATTCGGCTCGGTTGAAGAGCTTCAGGCGGCAATCAGCGCGGACGTGGCAAACTCAAACAAATTTTTCGACGCCCTCGGCGGCGATTTCGGGAGGAGGGAAACCAAAAAATGACGAAAACGAAAAAAGCCGGGAAGATTGCCGTTTTGACGGTGCTTTCGGTGCTTGTTTTCTGTTCCTTTTTTGCCCTGACAGCCTCGGCACTCACCGAAATGCCCTCTCTGGACGGCGCCGCGTCTGTCTATCTCTACAATCTGACGCAGGGAAAGGTCATAGCGCAGAAGGAAGCTGAAAAGGTCCTTTATCCCGCCTCCACCGTCAAGCTCATGACAGGTCTCGTTGCCGCCGAGCATCTCTCGGACAGGCTTGACGAGCAGATAACCGTCACAGAAGAAATGCTCAAGGGCGTTACGGGCAACAATCTGAAAATATCCGTAGGCGAGGTCGTTACGGTGCGCGATATGTTCTACGGGCTTCTCTGCGGCTCAAATAACGACTGCGCGGCGATCCTGGCTCACGTTGCCGCAGGCGGTATACCCGAATTCGTAGCTTTGATGAATCAAAAGGCGGCAGAGCTGGGAACGGTCACCACCAACTACACAAACGTCTCGGGTATGCACAGCGATAACATGGTAACAACCGCATACGACACCTTCCTCGTTGCCTCAGCGGCATATGACGTTCCTCTTATAATGGAGGCGGTAACGACGAACAAATACGAAATGCCTGCCACAAATCTGGCAAAGGCGCGAAGCGTTTACAACAAAAATTATCTCATATCCAGATATATCGACACCACCTATTACAACAGCCTTGCAAAGGGCATGAACGCCGGCTACACAAGCCAGGGCGGCTACTGCCTGGTAACATCCGCCGAATATAACAATCAGACGTATATCTGCGTTGTAATGGGCGCGGAGGAGGCGGAAAAGCGTATCCGCTCCTACGAAATCGCAAGTGATCTTATCGACTGGGCGTTCAGCGCATACAGCGAGATAAAGGTGCTCGACTCAAACAGCTACCTCGGTGAGATCTCCGTAACTCTGGCGCAGGATATCGACCACGTAACGGTAAGACCCCAAGGCTCCCTCACCGCGTTTCTCCCGTCCGATATTGATATCTCAAAGGATATAGAAATTATACCGAGACTCAGCTCCTCCGAGCTTGAAGCCCCCGTCCTTGAAGGACAGGTGGTGGGCTTTATCACCGTAAAATACGGTGATGAGATCCTGGGCTCGGTAGAGCTCGTCACCACCGACAAGGTAGAGCGAAGCGAATTTCTCTATACCCTTCAAAAGCTCAAGGCGTTTACCACCCAGCGTTGGTTTATCGCCAGCGTTATTGCACTCGCGGTACTGACTACGGTGTACGTCTTCGTTGTCGCATCAGTCCGCGGCAAGTCGGGCAGAAGAAGGAGACGGAGGCGTTAAATTCAACAAAACAGACCTTGAAGTCAACTTCAAGGTCTGTTTTTTATTATCCGAGAATGAACGGTGCCACGACTTTTCCGAAAAGGTTTTCGCCGTTCTCGTCCGCAACGCCAAGATATTCGCAATGCTTGCCGTGCATTATCTTAAGCTGTACCCTGTCCGAAAAGCCAAAGTGGCCGAGAGTAGATACCAAGAGCATCGTCTGCTCATATCGGTTCTGCATATCGTCATCCGATACGATGATCAGCATGGGCGGGTATTCCCCGTCCTCTCCGACATGGTAAAGAGGCGCGGACTCGTCAACGATAACGCGACGGGAATCTATTCCGCGCTCCCGCAGAACATTGAAATGACAGGTTGGCTGTCCCGCATCGTGAACAAAGCCGCTTATATCGCAAGGACGGATATCGTGCCGCGCCAGCCATTTCTTATCAAAGCAGAGCATCTGCGAAATATAACCGCCCGCAGAGCTGCCGCCAACAAAAATTCCCGTGGTTTTTCCGTAACTGCCGATGTTTTTGAACACCCACGCCACAGCCTCGGCGGCGTCCTCAATAAAATCGGGGTACTTTGCAGAGGAATACAGTCTGTAGTTGGCGCTGACCACGGCTATTCCCCGCTCTGCTATGCATTCGAGAGCCGTCTTTTGCCTCGCCTTGTCGCCGCCGGTGATCCCTCCGCCGTGGAAATAAACGAAGACGGGAAAGGACTCTCTGTCGGGCAAATATACGTCAAGCTTTTGGTCGTGCAGTGTACTGTATGCTATATCTGTAATAATTTTCATTTTTCACCTCAAAAACAGCGCATCCAGAGCGGTCGTATCCCAGATTGGTGTGTAGGAATACCAGCTGGATTTACGGTAAAGCGACATGGAGCCGTCAGAACTGTAATCACCGTAATACTGCCAATAAGCCCAAGGAATACCGTTTTCCGTGCAAAAACCCGTAATTCCGCTAAGGTAGGTCTGAACGTCCTCGGTAGTCGCCTTGACGAGATTCACCCCAAACTCATTGAGAATAACGGGAATGCCCGTGTTCTCCATGAACTTGGTGATCTGACTGAAATCCCAGGAGGTGGCACTTATAAAGCCGCCCTGAGCTTCAAGGGTCGTCGTCTGATCCTTCAAGCCAGCCCACTCAAATCCCTGGTGGGTGAAATTGTAGGGGGAGTATTCGTGAATGGCGACGGCAAGATTGTCGTCGTCGGGAAGGCTCAGCGCACTAAGCTTCCAGGCCTTGTTTCCGTCGGCCGTGCAGCAGACAATAAGGCGGGTCGCGTTGTTTGAGCCTGTGCCGCGGATAATTTCTATCGCCTCAGCCTGCATGGTGTTGAGTCGGCTGTCGGACAGATAGGTCTGAGCCTTTCCGTTTGTGTACCAAGGCTCGTTGAGAAGCTCGAAGATGACCTTTTCGGAATAATCCTTGTAACGGTTTGCCACCTGTGTCCAGCAATACAGGAACTGCTCATAGTCGTCCGCCTCGGCACCGATATAGAACCAGCCGTGGAAGTCGATCATAACGTACAGATCGTTATTCAAGGCATATTCAATTCCCGTGTCGAGATATCCCATCAGCTCCTCGGTGGTATACCCGTAATCCTCAGCCTCATAATATACCGTGTAGAAGTTGATCGGAATGCGAACGTAATCGAAT
>CAZISP010000032.1:0-8121 GCA_964541955.1 uncultured Lachnospiraceae bacterium | reverse complement strand
GGAGAGAAAGTAGACGGAAAGAGCGAAAGAAGAAAGGCTCCTCGCACTCGCTGGTCGCAAAAGAAATTATCTCGTTCGCAACGAGTGCTCCTCGAAATTCCTTTTGCTGAGGCTCGCGCTCGGTCACACCTAACGACGAGCACGGGCTACCGGACGCCCGCGCTCTCAATGTGATTGATATCAATGTATATCAGCTCCCCTTGGGGCGCATGGAATACGGGTCTCTCGCCGTCCGCAAATCCGACAGTACCGGATTTGCTTGACTTTGTGGAAATGGTAGAAAAGCGTGATTGCTTCCCATCTCATTGTAGGGGCGACCAGTGGTCGCCCGTTTTTCAAACCCCTCTTGTTTGGCGGGCGACCACTGGTCGCCCCTACAAGATAGAAATCGTTCGTCTTGGTTTTTCCCACACAAAAACGATGTTGTTCAGACATCGTTTTTGCCAATTCGTTTGGGGAGTCCAGGCCCCTTTTCAAAGGGGCTTGGTTACACCTCGTACTTTTTGAGCATTTCGGGCTTGATTTTGCCCTTGGTCTTCTCGTAATATGCAATATTGTTCCTCAGCATAAAAAGGAACTGATTATTGGGCGTTCTTCCCTCTGCCTCCGAGACGAAAAGGAATTTTCTGAGCATTTCCTCGCTCATTTTGAGAGTAATCTCGCAATCGTTTTTCATGTTTTTCTCCTATTTACCCGAAGCTCTTTCAAGCTGTGCGGTATATTCGTCGATCTCCCTGTCGGGCGCGCTCTCGTCCATAAGCCGCTCCGCCACGCCGCGCCGTGAATAGAGGAAAGCGCAAACGGCAGAGGTCAGCGGCAGGGTGAACAGAATTCCAAGGCTTCCCACGAGTATATGCAGCAGCTCGATGACAAGCGATTCGTAGTTTAACAGCTGAATGGGCGAGGTGCCGAAATTGTAGAGAAACAGAATAACCGAGCCCATCGAGCCGCCGATGTATGCAAGTATAAGGGTGTTGGACATGGTGCCGATAACGTCCCGCCCGATATTCAGACCCGAGCGGAAAAGGGTTTTTGCGTCGGCGCCGCCCAGCTTTACGGTCAGCTCCTTGAGCGACGCGGAAATATCAACCGCCACGTCCATCACGGCGCCCACACAGCCGATGATGATCGAGCCGTACACAAGCCCCACCAGGTCAAAATCGCTGTTTATGGTGGAAAGATATAACGCCTCGTCTCCCGTCTGACCCGTAATGTGCATAAACAGGTCGGAAAGAACGGTTATGAGAAGCGAGATCAGAACGCCGCCGCTGCAGCCGATAATGGCGGCAAGGCTCATGGGTCCCACGCCGTTTACGATGCAAAGAGTCATTACCGTGATGTAAACGCAGACAAGCACAGACCAAAGGTATATGTTCCTGCCCATCATAACGGCGGGAATGAAAACAAGCAGTACCGCCAGAACGGTCAGGGTAAGAGACACAACTGTCTTTAGCCCTTTCGTTTTGCCAAAGGCTATCAGTGCCACCGCAAAAAGTATCAGCAGACCGATGAGCACGTCCGAGCGAACGTGCTCGGTATAATGCCAGGTCTCGCCGCCGTCGTAGCTGGCGATAACGACCGAGTCGCCCACGGAAACGGGGCGGGGGTTAAACGCCGCATAGGAGCTGTAGCTCCAGGTGGCATTGACGGTCTTTTTCTCGCCGTCCTCCTTCATCGAGGCGGAAAAGCTAACGGTGTAGTCTCCCTGCGAGGGGGTCTGTTCTCCCAGAGCCGTGACCTTGGCGCGGCGGTAGATCGAATCGTCGGGCACGAGATAGCTCTCGCCGCCCGTGACCGCAAGCCAGCCTATAAGAAGTGTCAGTGCCGACAGCAAAATCACCGCCGCAGAAATGATCTTATGCTTCAAAATTTTCCTCCGAAATTAAATTCTTATCGCTTGGACAGACGTGACTCTGCCCGATGACGTATCGAGATCAAACAGCGCGCCGTGCAGATGCACCTCGCCGTCCGCCACCGAGAATTTTGATGGCATATGAGTGAGAAATTTCTCCATTACGGCTTCGCGCGAGGCACCCAAAATGCCGTTTTCGGGACCCGTCATGCCGATATCCGTGATGTAGCCCGTGCCCCCCTCCAGCACCTTGCCGTCTGTGGTCTGAACGTGGGTGTGAGTGCCGAAAACTATATTCACTCTGCCGTCAAGGTAATAACCCATGGCAATTTTCTCGCTGGTCGCCTCCGCGTGGAAGTCGAGCAGAGAGAAATCGTAATTCCCCTCCTCGCGGGCGAGAATTTTATCAACCGCCTCAAAGGGGGAATCAAGAGGCTCCATCAGTGCCGTTCCCTGGGCGTTCACGCACAGGATGCGGTAGCCGCCGCAGTGTGAGATCGTATATCCGTTTCCGGGGTTTCTGCCGGGGAAATTGGCGGGACGAATGATTCTTGTGTCGTCGTCAAGAAAGGAATAAATATCCCTCTGTCCCCACACGTGGTTTCCCGTGGTGATAACGTCAACGCCGCTGTCAAGCAGCTCAATTGCCTGCTCACGCCGTATTCCCCGAATGTCAAAGGCGTTCTCGCCGTTTGCCACAACGAAATCCGCACCGAGGCTGTTTCGCAGACCCCAGAGCCGCTCGCGGAGAAACTCCACCGCCCTCGCGCCCACGATGTCGCCTATTGCAAAAATTTTCATATATCCTCCGTGAAGATTCTGTATTTTCCCTTTTTAATGACGTCAACGAAATCCTGCTCGTCCTTTATGCGGCGAGACGTCTCGACCCCCGCCAGGTAACGCAAGGTTCCTTTATTTACGCCGTGATTGTCCGAGCCCGCGAATTTGCGAAGCCCGTATTCCCCGGCAAAAATTCCCGCCATTTTATTCTGGTGGTCCGTGTTGGTGCCGTTTGTCACCTCAAAGCCGTCAACCTCTCTTTGAAACAGTCGGATTATAGTAGAACAGCTGTTGAGCCTGAAGGGGTGCGCCTGTATCACAAGGGCGCCGCTCTCGCGGGCAAGCCGAGTGAACTCGTGAGGCTTCAAGCTCGGTATCTCGGGGTGCGCCTTGATGATCTCGGGCGCAAAGCCGTAGACGAGAAAGTCCGTGCCGCGCCAGGTGTATTCTATTCCGCAGAAAACGTCGATTCCGTATTTTTTGCCGTGCTTTTTTGCCGCCTCGGCAAGGGAAAAATACTGCTCCACCTGCGCCTCAAAGGGCAAATCTTCGTCAACGCGGCAAGAGCGGTTGCCCCAGAAGTGGTCTGTGACGAAAACTCCCGTGTAGCCTCTTTGGGCGTAAAATTTTATCTGCTCCTCCGCGCTCATTGCCGCGCATCTGCTTCCCTGAGACGTGTGCAGATGGGTCTCGTAGCGGTAGGGGTATCTGCTTTTCTTTTTCGTCATTCCTCGTTCCCCCTGTGATTTTCAAAGGGTCTGCCAAGCCCGTTTTTCAGCGCGTGAATATAGTCTGTTTCGCTCTCGAGCGGAACTGCCGTTTCGTAGCCGTAGAATTGCTCCTGACCTGCTCCCGCGTGATTATCCGAGCCTGCGGTCATGGGCAGTCCGTACTCGCGGGCGTAGATTTTCGCCAATTTGTTAGCCTGATCGTGGCATCCGGGGTTGAATATCTCCACCGCGTCCTCCCGGTTGGGCAAAACACAGGACATAATGATATAGCTCGCCTCTCTGAAGGGGTGGGCGTGAACGATAAAGCCGCCGCTCTCGTGTACGAGATCGCAGAATTCGTCCTGCTCCACGGTCATGAGCTCGGGGTGCCTTTTCAGCCATTCCTTGCCAAGTCCGTAAACGAGCAAATCGCTGCCCCCAAAGGACACCTCAACGCCGAAAAACACTTTTATGCCGTACTCTTTGCCGTATTCGACGGCCATTTCGTAGGACGAGCAATATTGGTCTATCTGCTCTTCCCAGGGCAACGTGCGGTCAATGACACAGTTTCCTCTCATAAAATGCTCGGTGACAAATAATCCGTCGTAGCCAAGGGACGCGTAAAATTTTACCTGCTCCTCCACCGTCGCGCGACCGCATTTGCTCACGTTGCTGGTATGCAGATGGGTCTCGTAGCGGTATTTGTATCTTTTTGCCATAGCCGTCACTCTCCCATCGAAAGACGCTCGCACAGCTCTGCCGCATTTTCCGCAAAAACGGTTGCGCCCGCCCTTTCAAGCTCATCTCGTTCCCTGAAGCCCCAAAGCACCGCGACACAGGGAAGCCCCGCGTTTTTGGCAGTCAGGACGTCCACCTCCGAGTCGCCGATAAACACGGTCTCGCTCGGAGAGGCGCCCAGCTCTTCCATAGCCTTATATACCATGTCGGGAGCGGGCTTTTTGGCGACGCCCTCCTGCTCGCCCATGGCAACGTCAAGCCGGGGGAAGAAGCGGTCGCGCAAATCCCTTACGGCGAAATCTATTTTGTTCGAGACCACCGCCATCTTGACGCCCGAAGCCTTCAAGGCTTGCAAAAGCTCGGGGATCCCGTCGTAAGGGCGGGTGAGATTGAGACAATTTTCGGCGTAGTGCGCCTTGAAAGAGGCAAAAACCTCTTCGATGAGAGGATTGTCCTCACCGCCCTCAAGAGAGCGGGAAATGAGCAGTCTGATTCCGTTTCCTACGTTTCTCGTGGTCTCTTTCAGCGTGCGACACGGCTGTCCGAATCTTTCAAGTGCGAAATTGACGCTTGAATGCAGGTCTTCTATTGTATTGAGCAGGGTACCGTCAAGGTCCCATATTATGTATTTGTATTTCATGACTTTCTCCGAGACAGATGGGTATATTCCTTATAATTATACCACTTATGTTCCTCAAATGCAATTGAATACGCGAATTTTTTTGCCAAAAGAAAAAATTTTCCGTTTTCCTTGACAACGGGGGGCTTACGGGGTAAAATAAAGTAAGTTGTTTTGTTTTGGAGGAAAGGCTATGAATAACCGCATAATTACCTATCCCGAATACCCCGGGATAAAGAGAGACTATACATACACCGTCCGCATCTCGGACGGGCGGCGCACCGAAGGGATACCCGTTTACAGCGATATTCGCCACGCAAATCATTACAGTGCTCAGTCCATGCACGCAGAGCGCGACAAGCGCTTCTGCTCCTTTGCCTTTGAGGGCGAGGTGACGGTGGAGGTCAAGGTGAACGTGCCTTTTTCCTCTTATCTTATCGCTCCCTCCGACGACCCCGTTGAGAGCACCTTTGAGGGGGGCGTTATCCGCTTTACCTTGGACAGACCCCGCCAGGTGGCACTCCGTCTTGACGATGACGAGGACAGCTATCTTGGCATTTTCGCGGACGCACCCGAGACCGACATTCCCGACAGGGACGGCGAAAACGTGGTGGTTTTCAACGCACAAAATCCCGCGCCCAGAAACATTCAGTGGAAGCTGAAATCCGAGGGCGATAATCCTTACGTGGGAGATTCCGCCGTATATCCCGAGGGAACGGTATTTTATTTTGAGGCGGGCCGGCACGACGTTGACCACATGGGTCTTGAGAACGCCCAGCAGCTTTATCTTGCCCCCGGCGCGGTGCTTTGCTCGCGCGTTCAGGTCTATGGCAAGGCAAACGGCGTGAAAATTTTCGGCCGCGGTATGCTCCGCGACGGAAACGATACCCGCGCTTACAACTCGGTAGGGCTGTTCAACTATCTTCTGACTATCGGTGCGGGATGGGGCAATCTTCTCCTTGCAAGCCGCAACACCGTGGTAAAGGACATTACGCTCCTTGACCCCACCTCCTTCTCTATCGTTTTCCTCAACACGGAATACTGCACGGTGGACAACGTAAAGGTGCTGGCGGGCGAGATCTCCACCGACGGCTTCAGCTTCTGGGGCGGCTCAAATCACATCAACATCACAAACTGCTTCCTGTCCGTCGCAGACAATATGTTCGTTGTGGGCGCAGGTGCCACCATTGACTACGTTGAGTGCGAAAATTGCATGGTGGGAACGTCTATCAAGCTGTTCTTCCCCCAGGGACCTCTGGGCGAGCACAGCATTTTCAAGAACATTCACGCTTTTCGCGCGAACATTTTCTTTGAGTCCTACGCGGGCTTCACCGGCTATCTCAAAGCGGAGAACGTTTGCGCCATCGACTGCCCCGACACCCTGTTCCTCAAGAGCGGAAACTGCGCCCAGACCCAATTCAAGCATTTTGCGGTGAAAAACGCCACTCTGCCCGACACGAAAAAGTCTCGACGGATACTTATTGCGGGCAAGGTCAACGGCAAGGATTCGGGAGGATATGAGTTCGATCTTGAGAACGTGTGGTTCGGAGACAGGCAAATAACCGAGCTGAAAACCTACCCCGACACCTCTCACCTTTATTTTAAGGACGAGGGAATCGGCGGCACGAAGGTAGACATGAGATACAGCGACGGATATCAGCCGACGCTCCCCAACAAGACCTACGCGGAACACAAGCCTGTGCGCCTGCTTGTTCATTGGCTCCCCGTGCTGGCACCCAATGCCCCCGAGGTAATCGACGGTGTGCCTTATATTGACTGCGCGGCGGTGGCAGAAATTTACCGCCTTGAGACAAAATACAGCGGCGGCATCTTTTCCGCCGTGGACGGCGACGTGTCAATCAAGATAACGGCGAACTGCTCCTACGGCGAGATCAACGGCAAGAAAGCAACTCTTTCCGCGCTTGCCCTCGAGCGCGACGGCAGACTTATGGTTCCCTACGATACCTTCGAAAGGCTCCTGGGTCTCGGCGCAAAATACAACGAAAAAGAGGCGGTCGTTACCCTCTGTACCCGTCCGTTTGGCGGAAATCTGCTTGTTGACTACGATTTTGAGGACCCCCGTGCCCTGCGCTCCTGGACGACGAAGAACTTTACGTACATCGTCCGCTCCGAGGACGGCGAGGGATACAACGGCGGTCACGCCATGCGCTATGGCGGCGAAACGCCCTTCTCCCACGGCGGCGAGCACGGCGCTTACCAATACGTATTCGATCAGGTGCTTCTGTACGGCGCGGGAACCTACCGCGTTTCCTTTATGGCAAAGGCCATAGACGAGCCCGAGGGTGCGCAGATCTGCGCGGGTCTCTCCTGGCATTATACCGCAAATATACTGCCCGGAAATTCCGCTTACCTTTCGAACGAGTGGAAGCGCTACACCTTTGACATTCCTCTTGAGGAATCCCAGATTCGTCCGTTCAAGAAGATGGCAATGGCGATAGTTACACCCGACGCTTGCCGTGTCATGGTGGACGATGTGGAAATGATCTTTCTGGGAAAGTAAAATAAAAAAACGACGGTGTTTAGCCGTCGTTTTTGCCTTTTTGTTTGGGGAGTCCAGGCCCCTTTTCAAAGGGGCTTGGCGCGAATTCGACGGTGCCGGATTTGCCGGGGCGGTAGAAGTCGTTTGTTCTTGTGGCAGGGCGATGTTTACCCGAAAAGCTCTTTGATTATCTCGAGAATCTTGAATTTCACCTTATATCTGCCGCTGTCGCTCTCGGTGATGATCCTGTACTGCTCTCCCGTCAGCCCTGCCTGGATAAAGGCGTCCTCGGTGTCGCCGTCGTACCGCGAGGCGGCGCGCAGACATATGGGCGGGAAGAGCACGCACCACCAATTCTGCCCCTCGGCGTCGCCTATCATGACCCGCAGGGACAGATACTCGCCCGCGGGAAATTTCAAGCCCTCGTAATCCCGCCGGGGGTAGTCCTCCTGCCCAAGCTCAACGGTTACAGGGTAGGAACAGCCGTTCTCTCGCACGGTCTTTTCCGCTTCCGACCTGATAAGGTCAAGGGCTTCGGCGGCTGCATTTTCCGCTTCCGTGCGGGTGCCGACCTCCGAAAAAAGCTCCTCCGTTACTTCAATTATTCGATCTCGTACCTTCAATTTCAAGGCTTGATCGGCATCGCTGTCGGAGTTGGCAAGAACGTGCAGTCGGATTACGCTGTCGTAAACCTTTTCCTCCCCCGAGACGGGAAAAAGCCCGAGAATGAGTGCGCAAAGCACGGTGAGGGTAAGTAAAGTGAATATTTTTTTCTCCTGTTTCATATTTTTTATCAGCCTTTCTTTATGTCTTTGCAGTATTATTTGCACTTTTGCGGGAAGATTATTCATGATTGACAAATTATATCATGTGTGTTAAAATTAAGGGAAGAAAATCCGAAAGGGGGCGAGGAAATGAGACG
>CAZISP010000031.1:0-8122 GCA_964541955.1 uncultured Lachnospiraceae bacterium | reverse complement strand
ACGGGCAGGTCACGGTAGGAACGGATAATGTTTGCGAAATGCTCGCAGAAAAGGGTCTCGGAGGTAGGACGAACGCAAAGACGCTCGGTCAGCTTCTCCTCGCCGCCGTGTGTTACCCACGCAACCTCGGGGGCAAAGCCCTCAACGTGATCCTTCTCCTTGTTCAGAAGCGATTCGGGGATAAACATAGGCATATATACGTTCTCATGTCCCAATGCCTTGAAGCGATCGTCAAGATTCTTCTGAATATTCTCCCAGATGGCATAGCCGTAAGGGCGAATGATCATACAGCCCTTAACGCTGGAATAGTCGATAAGGTCGGCCTTCTTACAAATATCTGTGTACCACTGAGCAAAATCAACGTCGCGGTTGGTAATTTGCTCAACTGTCTTTTTCTCGTTTGCCATTTTGGATTCCTTTCGTCGGATACAATTAAATAGTTCAGTTTCCGAAAATATCTATACATTATGAATTATACAACAACAGCGCGCGCTTGTCAAGTGCCGACGGGGATTTTCATACAGAAAAACCCTTGCGGGAGAGCCGCAAGGGTTTTGATTTTGCCGGATTTATGAGATTACTCCTCGTCGTCCTCAACGAAGTCAACCTCGATCTTTTCCTGGCAGGCAGGGCAGATGAAGTCGTCGGGGTCGATGTCGGGATCAAAGCAAACCGTCTCGCCGCAGGAGGGGCAAACGATCTCAATGCATTCTTCCTCCTCCATGCAATCCTCAAGATCGCAGTTGCAGCAGTCGCCGTCGCACTCGAAATCATCGTCGCCTTCGATTCCGATTCCGTAAACCTCGTCCTCAACTATTGCCAGATCGTCGTCAATCTCCTCAATGTAGTCGCACAGATATTCAACGTCCTCCTCAATGTTGGAGATAACGCGGCTCATATCATCGATAAGCTCTATCATTTTTTCGATCAGCTTTGCCTCGGGCTTTGTCGCGTCAAGTGCAAGACCCTCAGCCAAACCCTTGATGTAAGATGCCTTTTCAGTAAGATTCATATCAATACCTTCTTTCTCGGTTATTCTACCGTATTATCGAAAACGGGGAAACGCAATTGGCTTTCCCCGTTTTTTAATTCAATTAAATTATGCTCTGGAGAGATACTCGCCTGTACGTGTATCGATCTTGAGCACGTCGCCTATGTTGATGAAGAGCGGAACCTTGATAACTGCTCCCGTCTCAAGAGTTGCGGGCTTGAGTGTGTTTGTGGCTGTGTTGCCTGCAAAGCCGGGATCTGTTTCCGTTACCTCAAGCTCAACGAACGTGGGAGGCTCTACGGAGAAGATGTTGCCCTTGTAGGAAACTATCTTGCACATCATCTCTTCCTTTACGAACTTAAATTCGTCACCAACCTTGTCGTGAGCAACGAGAGTCTCCTCCCATGTCTCTGTGTCAAGGAAGTGGTAAAGATCGCCATCGTCGTAAGAATACTGCATATCCTTTCTCTCGATGTAAGCGTTCTCAAACTTGTCTGTGGGGCTGAATGTTCTCTCGATAACGGAGCCTGTGATAACGTTCTTAATCTTTGTACGAACGAACGCCGCACCCTTACCGGGCTTTACGTGCTGGAATTCCACAACCTGGAAAACCTGACCCTCCATGTCGAAAGTTATACCGTTCTTAAAATCGCCGGCTACTACCATGTTTTTGTCCTCCGAATTTTTCATTATCGTACCGCTGAACGCAGTAACCGATTGTAGTTTTTATTTCACGTTTATATTGTAAACCAAAATCCCGATTTTTGCAAGTGTTTTTTATAAATTTTCAGAAAAAAATGAATATTTCTTTCATTTTTTCCTCAAATTCGGGCGCGAGAGGTTAATTTTTAATAAAAAAATCCGAGAATTATTGAAAAAGTCGGGATTTTGAAATATAATATAAGCAGAACGATTATCGGAGGTACATACAAATGAAGGTTTTACTTGTAAACGGAAGCTCACGCGAGCACGGCTGTACGGACAGAGCGCTTCGGGAGGTAGCGGCGGCACTGAACGCCGAGGGCATCGACACCGAGATTTTTTTCATCGGAAACGATCCCATTCCCGACTGCATAGCCTGCGGCTCCTGCCGCAAAACGGGAAAATGCGTCTATGACGACGTTGCAAACCGCCTGGCGGAAAAGGCACTTGAGTGCGACGGCTTTGTTTTCGGCTCCCCCGTATATTACGCTCACCCCAGCGGACGCATTTTGTCAGTTCTTGACCGCGCATTCTATTCCGCGGGCAGAAATTTTGCTTTCAAGCCCGGCGCGACCGTGGTCAGCGCCCGCCGTTCGGGAACGACCGCCTCGGTTGAGGTTTTGAACAAGTATTTCGGCATCACCTCGATGCCCGTCGTCTCCTCTACCTATTGGAACGCCGTTCACGGCAACAATCCCTCCGAGGTCGAGCAGGACACGGAAGGGCTTGCCACCATGACGAATATAGGCAGGAACATGGCGTGGATGCTCAAATGTATCGAAGCGGGCAAGGCGGCGGGGGTTGAACGCCCCGAGCCAAAGCGGGAAAGAACCAATTTTATCAGATAAAGTGATTTTTATACAAAAAACGGCGTTCATAAAACGCCGTTTTTTGATGTTTCCACGTTTTTTTTACGCCCTCTTGAAATCTCTCGGGGTCTGTGATAAAATATGGTTGAAATTCTGAAGAATTGAGGTTAAAAATGAATTACACAGACGTTTTGTCACTTATCGGAGGCCTTTGCCTCTTCCTTTTCGGTATGCAGGTCATGGGCAACGGACTTGAGAAACGAGCAGGTTCAAAGCTCAGTACCATCATAGGAAAGCTTACGTCAAATAAAATGGCGGGCTTCTTGACGGGTCTCTGCGTTACAGCGGTCATTCAGTCGTCCTCCGCCACCACCGTCATGGTGGTCGGCTTCGTCAACTCGGGCGTCATGTCTCTGCGGCAGGCAATTAACGTCATCATGGGCGCAAATGTCGGAACCACCGTCACGGCGTGGATTCTTTCACTGGCGGGAATCGAAGGATCGAGCTTCTTTGTTTCCATGCTCAAGCCAACCAATTTTACGCCAATCCTGGCTCTCATCGGTATTATTCTCTATATGTTCATGAAGTCGGACAAGCAGAAGGATATAGGCATGATCCTCCTGGGCTTCGCGACCCTTATGTTCGGAATGGACACCATGAGCGCATCGGTTTCGGGACTTAAAAACGTCCCCGAGTTTACCAGCCTCATGACCGCATTCTCTAACCCCGTTCTCGGTGTTCTTGCAGGCGCGATTCTCACGGCGATCATTCAGTCCTCCTCCGCCTCCGTCGGTATCCTGCAGGCGCTGGCCTCAACGGGAACAGTCAGCATCGGGGCAACCATCCCGATCATATTCGGTCAGAATATCGGCACCTGTATCACTGCCATCCTCTCATCTCTCGGCACGACCAAAAACGCAAAAAGAACGGCCATCGTGCACCTTTGCTTTAACGTTATCGGCTGTATTTTCTGGCTTGCGATCTTTACAATTGTCAGAGCCTCCGTTCCCGCATTTGCTTCCTTTGTGGACGGCAACATGGCAAGCGAGTTCAGCATTGCAGTGGTTCACTCGGTGTTCAATATCGCTTGTACCATCTGTCTCCTTCCCGCGGCGGGGCTTCTCGAAAAGCTGGCTATAAAGCTTGTTCCCGATGCAAAGGAAGCCGAGGAATTAACGGCTGTCGACGAGCGTCTTCTGGCAACTCCCGCGTTTGCTATCGACCGTTGCCGCACGCTTACCCGCGAAATGGCGGATTGTGCCGTCGAAGCACTTAAAGCAAGCCTCGATTCTCTGAAAAATTACACACCCGAGGCGGCGGAAGCCATTCGGGACGCCGAGGACAAAACAGACCGCTACGAGGATATTCTCGGCTCGTTTTTGGTAAAGCTGTCCGCGCGCGAGCTGAGCAAGGCTGACAGCACCGAGACCTCAAAGATGCTCCACATGATAGGAGACTTCGAGAGAATCTCCGATCACGCGGTAAATATCATCGATTCCGCCGAGGAAATGAGGGCGAAAAACTTCAGATTCACCGAGCAGGCGCAGAGCGAAATAGAGATCATGGTGGAAGCGGTTCGCGACATCGTCGATCGTACTTATCGCGCATATATAGACGGTGACGCATCCCTGGCCTTGAACGTAGAGCCTCTCGAGCAGGTTATTGACAACCTGAAAAAGCAGATACGCTCCCGACACATTGTTCGACTCCAGGCGGGCGATTGCTCCATCGAGGTAGGCTTCGTTCTCTCCGATCTGCTCACAAATCTTGAGCGTGTATCCGACCATTGCTCAAACATCGCCGGCTGCATAATCGAGATGAAGCACGAGGATCTTGACCTCCACCAGTATCTGGGAGAGCTCCGCAGCACGGATGCGGACTTCCTCCGCGAATACGAGGAGATGCAGAAAAAATATTCTCTGGCTTAAAATTAACGCAAAAGGTGCGAGACCGAGGTCTCGCACCTTAATTTTTTCAATCAGCTGTCAAAACAGAGAGTATTACTCCTCGTTCTTCTTCTCCTCCCCGGCTTCAGCCTTGGGAGCCTTCTTCTTCGCTGCGATAACAACCGCAACAACGACCGCAACCGCAACAACTGCCGCAATTACGATAATGACGGGAAGAATTCCCGAGCCGTCCTCGGAATTGCCGCCTGTGGGGTGAGTGTCGGGGGTCGTGTCGGGAGCTGTATCGGGAGCTGTCGTGTCAGACGTTGCGGGAACGTCCGTCGTCTCGGGAGCAACAGGCTCCGTTGTCTCGGGAGGGGTTGTTTGCGCGGGTGGCTCGCATTTGATGGGCTGAGGGGTGTTTGTCGCCGTGTCAAAGAAGGAAAGGTCGTTCTTTGATGCAAACTCCTCGGCATAAGAGCCGGAAACACCGTAAACGTTCTGGAGATTTACGCAGTTTTCGAACACGGAAACACCGATCTTGCTGACGTTCTCGTTAATTACAACGTTAGCTATAAGGAAGCAATCCGCGAACATATAGGACTCAACCTCGTTAAGTATGGAGATGTCCGCCGTGCCCTCAACAGGCTCATTTCCCTTGATATATACGGATTTGAGGTTATAGCAGTCCTCAAACGCCGCATTGAGAATCGTAAATCCGTCCATTGCGGGCAGCTGTACGGTCTCAAGGTTCTCGCACTCTGTGAATGCGTACTTGCCAATCGAAGTGATATTATCTCCGATAACAACGTGCTTGATCTGCTTCTTCACGTCAAACCAATACTGGTTCTTGGAGCCGCCGCCCCAGTAGTTAGCCGTATCGCCGATAGGCCCCTTACCGAGAACGTAAAGCGTACCCGTTTCGGCGTCAAATTCGTAAACCGCGGCGTTGCCGCAGAAGGGCATTCCCTCGGGAACCTCTACGTACCACTCACCGTAAACCGTGTCGTCGGAGTCCTTTATGTTCAGATAATTCTCCTCACAGTATGCGATAATCGCGTCGGAGGGAGTGTCGAAGATAAGAGTAACAGTCTTTGCGCCGGGCGTGATATTACCGATAAATTCCAAGGCAGAGCTGCCCATGTGGATGGATTTAACAGCAGTTCCGGACAAATTGAGCTTGAAGTTGGTCTTCGCACCTGCCAGCATAGCCTGACCCTCAACCTTGTCCATGCCTGTGATAAAGATTGTGGTAAGGCTTGCGTTGTCCGCAAACGAGCCGGAGGCCTGAGAGATATCGGCTGTCATTTCGATATCCTTGAGATTGGTCATTCCCGATGCGAAAGCGGCGGTAAGCTTCTGGATCTTGGGACCGATAACAACGTGCTCGATCTCTTCTTTATACGCTGTCCAGTCTGCGCCGTCCTCACAGGAGGCGATAGAACCGACCTCGTTATAGCTGGAGGATTTTTTTGCGTAGAACTTCAGGGTCTTCGTGTCCTGATAGTATGCCCACCAGTTGCTGACGTAAGACCCCTCCATGGAGCCGTATGCGGTAGCACCGGAGGTTTCGGGATCAAAAGCAGTCCACGCAGGAGACGCGGGAAGCTTTGTGATCGTGGGAGCGGGAGTTGGCTCTACGCTCATATCAACGGCCTTGACGTTAGCAATGCCCGCTTCGGCGAGAGCCGCGTTAAGCACGTCTATATCAGCGGCATTCGCGCACTGAATGATACAGCCGTTTGCAACGCTCGTAAACGCCGTGGGATCAATCTTGATCTCGGGATCAATTCTTCCCTCAACCGTGATACAGCGGAGACTTACACAGCCCGCAAAAGCACTTGCTTCAATGAGCTTGACCGTCATTTCCGAAGGAGCGATTACGGTTGTCAGCGACGTTGCGTTCATTGCAAAGCGGTACGGAATAATACCCGTGTAATCGCCGCCGAATTCATCCTCCGCGGCCTTTACGGTAACGTTAGACCAGGTGGTGGTATCGAGAGCCCAATAGGTGGTATAGCCAAGCTCGCCCGTCTCTTTGTTTTTAATAACCGTACAAGGCTTGCCCTCGGCTATCACGTTTCCGTAATTTGTATTGTTTGCGTGTTTATTCAAATCCGTATAGGTGCCGTCGGAAACAACCACGAGGTTATAGGTTTGGGCAGGATTTCTGAGAGTCTGCGAGCTTGGAAGGATAACCTTCTTTGTGCCTGAGGCGGCAATGGCGGAGCCCGCATACATGAGAGTGTGAGTATCGTTGTATGTGGTTGATGCTACGACCAGATGGGTGAATCCGCGAAGGTCAACTACGCCCTCCTCGCCCCCGGTCTTCGTGAATTTGCCTGTTTCCTTATCCCATTCACCCCAGAGAAGAGTATCCATTGAGGTGAGATTATAGAACACAGCCGTGCCGTTCTTGGTGCCGGACCATGCCGTACACCCCGCGTTGATCTTAACGGTCTTAACACTGCTGAGCTGATCGATGGCAAGTCCCGCGTTATTGAACAGAACCACGTTACGGAACTCAAGAGTTGTAACCTTAGAAGCGTTGAGCTTGCACCAGTTTGCAAGCATTTGAGCCTTGGCGCTGTCACCGGAGCTTCCCGTGAACGCCGCTTCCTTTGTCATTTCAATCACAAGCGTCCCGGTAGATTCATTGAAATAGGCGTTACAGTCATAGCCCTTTACAAGGTCACCATTGTTTGTGTAAACGCCGTCGTTGCCGTTGTCTACTGCAGCGGGAGCCGCAACCTGCACCCAATTTGCATTGTTGATATCGGCATATGAGGAGGCGGTTCCCCCGGGGAAGGTTCCCTTCGTCGCATCCCAATTTACGTAGGCTGACGCGCCAACCGCAAACATCGCCGTCATAACGGCGGCTATGGCCAAAATGAGCAGCAACTTCTTTGCTGTGTGTTTCATGTTTTCCTCCTTTGTGTATTTTTACAGCGGAATTTGAAAAATAATTCCATCGGTGTCATTTTATCATACGGCATATACAAAGTCAAGACAAAAAAATCTGTATTTTTACGCAAATTTGCTTAACGCGCAAACAAAAGCAAAACAAAAAACGCCGCATTCAAACCTCAGTCATAACCACCGGCTAAGCCGATGGCTTGCTCAGTCCTGTAAGGGCATATTACCGGCGGGGCTGAAAGCCCACCTAAAATCCTACACTTGCAAAAATGCCCGGCTGCCGCAAATGCGGCGACTCTCTTTAGCCTCCCTTGTGTAAAGGGAGCCTTCCGCTGCGGCGGGATTACTCAACGGCAAAAGCCTCTTTGAATCCCCTGCTTTGCGGGTGGTTTTCGTAAACCAAAAAAGGTGCGAGACCGAGGTCTCGCACCTTAGCATTATTTAAGAATCAGCTGTCAGAACAGAGAGTATTACTCCTCGTCCTTCTTCTCCTCGGCTTCAGCCTTGGGAGCCTTCTTCTTTGCTATGATAACAACCACAACAACGATAGCAACCACAACAACTGCCGCAATTACGATAATAATGGGAAGAATGCTTGTACTGTCGTCATCATCGCCGCCTGCGTTTCCGCCTGTGGGCTGAGTGTCGGGTGTCGTGTCGGTAGTTACATAGGGAGTTGTGTCGGGGGTTGTGTCGGGAGTCGTGTCGGGAGTCGTGTCGGGAGTTGTGTCGGGTGTTGTGTCGGGAGCTGCCGTGTCAGTCGTATCTGCGGGAGGCTCACACTTAATAGGCTGAGGTGTGTTTGCAGACTTATCGAG
>CAZISP010000030.1:0-8167 GCA_964541955.1 uncultured Lachnospiraceae bacterium | reverse complement strand
CCGTACAGATAGTTGTGCATCGCGGCAAATATTCCCGCAGACCAGCCCATCATGTCGGGCATTTCGTATTCGTTTACAACGTTGGTATCGCCTGTCACGACGTTGTACTTCTCCCATATATGACCCGTCTGCTCGTAGTTTGAGTAAACGAGGTCAATATATTTCTCGCAGATACGGCGCGCGTCGGCTTCAAGACCGACGTTGGTAAGTCCAACCACCGCTATCCAATGAAGCGGTGCCCAGCCGTTGGGATAGCCCCACTGGAAATAGAGCTTATCGTTCTCGGGTGTGCAGGTGATTCCGTGTTCGACCTCGAGAAGCTTCAAAAGGTTGCTCGCACCCTCTTTTTTGTTCTCGTCCGCCGCGTTTGCATAGTAGGGGTGGAATCCCGCTGCCGAAACCGTTCGGGAAACACGGTGATTTATGTAATCGTAATCCTTGAATACCTTGTTTTCCTTATCCCACATGAGCTCGTTTATGAGGCGGCGGCGTTTTTCGGCAATTTCAGCCCAATCTCTGCCGTCCTTCTCTCCGATAATCCCCTCCATACGCTCGAAATTCTTCTCGTATACGTAAAGATTGGAGTTCAGGTCAACGGGGTTGAAATCAAGTCCTCTCTGCTCGAATCGGTCGGAGAAATCCCAGCCCGATTCACATTCCGCCTCAAAGCAGTGTGCCAGATATTCGGCAGAGCCCTTGGTGTCGTAGGGCACGCGGTTGAATCGCTCTGCAAAATTGACGCAATGAGATGCGGGGGAGTTTGAGCCGTAGCGGTTCAGCCCCGATTCCGTGATGCGGTGAGTCATCCAGAACTCGTATTCCTTCAAAAGGTCCTTGTAGCTTGCTTTGAGCCACTCCTTATCCTGCATCGCCTCATAAACGTCCATTACCATCATTGAAAGGTAAGGGGGCTGACTGCGATAGCGGTAGGTGTAGTTGGTGCCGTTGGGCATGAATCCGAACTTGTTGATGAGATAGCGCATATTGTTGCAATTGAACATTGCCTGCTGCACCCTGTCGTGAAGTATCAGACCCTTGTTTGCAAAATACGTATCCCAATAATACATATCGTTGAAGCGGCTCTGGATACAGGGAACCGTATAGGGATAAGGCATACCGATCTTGATCCCTGTGTCCTCGGGGTTAAAGCGGCGGGTGTTATCCCAATTTTCGCGTATATACGTCAAAAGCTTTTCGTACATGGCATAATTCCTTCTTGATTTTATTTTGCCAAAAACGGTGGCGGAGCCACCGTTTTTATCTTTTATTCCTTTACCGCGATGCCCAGCTCGTCAAGAGACTTGGGGTCGGCGGGTGCGGGGCATCCCGACATGAGCTCGGATGCGTTCTGCACCTTGGGGAAGGCGATAACGTCGCGCAGGCTGTCAGCGCCGCACATAACCATGGCAAGGCGGTCAAGACCCATGCCCGAGCCACCGTGAGGCGGTGCGCCGTACTTGTATGCGTCTACCAAGAAGCCGAACTTGGCGTCTATCTCTTCCTTTGTCAATCCCAGCGCGTTGAACATTCTCTCCTGCAGCTGCCAGTCGGTGATACGGATAGAACCGGAAAGAAGCTCGGTTCCGTTTAATACCATATCGTAGCACTTGGCGCGCACGGAGCCGGGGTCGGATTCCAGGCTGTCAAGGCACTCGTCAAGAGGCATGGTGAAGGGATGGTGCATAGCATCCCAATGCTCTGTCTCCTCGTTCCACTCAAAGAAGGGGAACTCGGTAATCCAAAGGAAGTTGAACTTATCCTTGGGGATAATGTCAAGCTTCTTTGCAACGATGGTACGAAGCGCGCCGAGAGTGGGAAGCACCACCTTGTTCTTGTCGGCAACGATAAGAGCAACGTCGCCCTGCTTCATGCCGAGCGCGGCAATGATAGCAGCAAGCTCGTCCTCGGAAAGGAACTTTGCAAAGGAGCAGTTGGGGGTCTCGTCTGCCCAACGGATATATGCAAGACCGCGGGCACCGATGCCGCGGGCGTGCTCGGTCAGCTTATCTATCTCCTTACGGGTAAGAGCTGCGGCGGCGTTTTCGGCAACGATCCCGCGAACGCTTCCGCCGTTTGAGACAGCATCGGTGAATACACCAAAGCCGCAGGACTTGACACTCTCCGAAATATCATTGATTATCATGTCATAACGGGTGTCGGGCTTGTCGCTTCCGTAATTGTCCATTGCCTGAGCAAAGGTCATACGGCGCATGGGGGTTTCGACGTCGATACCCATGACCTCCTTGAAGCAACGCTTGATAAAGCCCTCGTTCATCTCCATAATGTCCTCCTGCGTTGCAAAGGACATCTCAAGGTCTATCTGTGTAAACTCGGGCTGACGGTCGGCTCTCAAATCCTCGTCGCGGAAGCAACGGGCGATCTGCATATAGCGGTCAAAGCCCGAAAGCATCAGAAGCTGCTTGTAGATCTGAGGAGACTGGGGAAGCGCGTACATACAGCCCTGATGGATACGGGAAGGCACCACGTAGTCGCGAGCCCCCTCGGGTGTGGGCTTGATGAGCATAGGCGTTTCTATTTCATAGAAGCCGTTTTCATAGTAATATTCACGCGCAACGCGCGCGATTTCGTGACGCATGCGAATGTTGTTCTGCAGCTCGGGGCGTCTGAGATCGAGATAACGGTGGCGGAGCGCAACGTCGTCGCCAACCTTCTTGCCCGTGCCAACCTCAAAGGGAGGGGTCTGAGCCACAGAGAATATCTTAAGCTTGTCAACGGCAACCTCCACCATACCCGTGGGGATGTTGGGGTTCACGGAGGAACGGGCGCGTACCACGCCCTCTGCGCCAAGCACAAACTCGGAGCGAACGGTGAAAGCCTTGTCGAAAATTGCTCTGTCAGTGTCGTCGTCAAATGCCAGCTGAACGATGCCCGTTCTGTCTCTCAGGTCGATGAAGATAAGACCGCCCAAGTCTCTCTGTCTCTGAGTCCAGCCAAGAACGGACACTCTCTTTCCTATATCGTTCTCGGAAAGCTGACCGCAATAGTGGGTGCGCTTGTCCGACTTTTCAAAAATTTCTGCCATATAAAATTCAGTCCTTTCATTTCAGGATATATTTTTCAGTCACAGCTATTATACACTTCTTTGCCACGCCTGTCAAGTGTTTTTGCCCCTCAACGCCCCCACAAAAAGAGCTTGCAGTAGGACATATACTCACGCACCAGCGTTATGTAGAGCATAAGGGGAGTGGAATCGGGCGCGCCGTAAAAAACGGTGTCAATATCCATGCGTGAGCACAGAAATTGCACTCTCGGAACATGAAAATTTGAGGTCACCACCGCCATTTGGCAGTCCTCAAGCCCGTTTTCTTTAATAAGTGCGACAGAAAACCTCAGATTTTCAATGGTGTCGGTGGCTTTGTCCTCCATGATGATACGGTCAGCCGAAATTCCTTTTGAAACAAGATAATCTCTCATACATTGAGCCTCGGAAACAGGCTCGTTTCCGCCCTGACCGCCGCTGACGATGCAAAGCGCCTCGGGACATTCCTCCATCAGCTCTGCCGTGCGGTTGAGCCGTCGGCGCAGAACGATCCCGGGGCTTTCATCTGCCGAAACCTTCGCGCCAAGGGTCACGAAAACCGTTTTTTCGGGCAGTTGCCCGGTCGGCGTCTCGCTTACGCTGTTAAATGCGATAAATCCGCACAAAAACAGGAAGGAAGCCACGTAAAAGCAGAGCCCGAAGCAGTAAATTCCTTTCAGGACCGCAAAAAGCCTCTTCGGCAGTCTCTCGAAAACGCCTTTTTTATAGAGAATTATCATGAGGGGGAGCAGAGTGATAACAAGCACGCATATAACAACGGGCAACACTCCCTCGCTCCAGATAAACTGCTTGAGCAGGTATAAAACGTAATTGGTCACCATAAACAGCGACGCAAAAAATATGATTCGATCAATGAGCTTTGTTTTTTTCAAGGTACTCTCCTTTCGCTTCGGATACAGATATTTTACCTCTCATATCCGGGATTGTCAATAGAAATCCCAAACGAAAAGGGGGATTTGAGGCCTTCGTCGCAACTTAGCCAATTCGCAAAAGAAAAATTTGTATATATTCACATATTTTTGCATAAATGACTATTCTCTATTGACAAAACTGCCCAAAAAGCGTACAATTTTTATATACTTCTTGTAATGCAGCACTGTGTTCAAAATAAACAATATCGAAAGGAAAAGAAAATGAAAGCTCTGAAATTTTCCGTTGCTCTCGTTCTGCTTCTCTCGATGGTCCTCTGCACGGCAATCCCTGCCCACGCAGACACCCTCCCGAGCGCAGGCGACGTCAGCACAAGCTTTACCTACGTTGCGTTTGAAATGGAGGCACTTGATGCCGACGGCAACGTAACCATGTTCTACGATAAGGGGGAAACCGTCACCCTGAACATTGCGCTTTTCGGCATCACCGGAAGTGCGAAAACACAGCTCACCACCCCCAAGGTAAAAATATTCATCGACAGTGATGACGGCACCTCCGTTACACAGACCGTTGAAATGACAGACGGTCTTGCCACCTACACCTTCACGGCAATGAACGAATCGGGCTGGCAGAGAATCCGCCTCCGTGCGCTTGACAGCGACGGCAACGATCTTACGGACAGCACCATCACACAGTACAGCGGCGGTATCGCGGTTGATAAGGATAACGTCACCACTTCCGTATCCAAGCCCGATGACTTTGAGTCCTGGTGGGCGCAGGTCATAGCAGAAGAGCTTGACTCCTGCTCTCCCGAGGTAATAAAGGTCGAGCAGATTGACGACGGAACCTACCTTGCATACCGCGTGTACGTAACCGCGCCCACGCTCAAGGACAGCGAGCACCAATTCCTTAAGAGCGGCGACACCTATGTTTCGTTCCACCTTTCCTTCCCCAAAAATGCCACAACGGGCAGCTGCTCCATTAAAGCCAGTTACCAAGGCTACAACATGGGAACGGGAGGCTACTGGGGCGGAAGCGCAAACACAATTCTTGCCTCCGTAAATGCCCACAGCACAACGCTTGACGAGACCCACTCCTACGATGAACTCACCGATTGGGAAAAGGGAAGCTCGGGCAAGTACGGCTGGGATGCCACCAGAACCGCGGACAGAGACACCCATTACTTCAAATATATGCTTCTCCGCGACCTGCAGGCTATCCGCTTCCTACAGCAATGCTTTGGCACCGAGGGCTACGACAAAACGGTTGACGGCGTTGATTTCAGTCAGTTCAAGGGGCTTTGGGACGGCGAGACCGTTCAGGTTACAGGCTCCTCTCAGGGCGGCTTCCAGGCAACCGCCATGGCGGCTCTCTGCCCCGACGTCACCTCTTGCGAGGTGTCGATGACGTGGCTGTGCGACGTTGCGGGCAACTACGTAAACGACAGAGTAATGAGCTCCTTCCGTCCCGTTCGCTCTCAGAACACCGACGGCAGATACGGCCTTGATTATTTTGATTCCACCTTCTTCGCAACAATGATAGACTGCCCCTACACCATCACCGTGGCGGGCATGGGCGACGTGGTCAGCCCCGTTTCGGGCATTCTGGCGCTCTACAACAATCTTGACGTTCCCCAGAAGAGCATAATTTTCACTCAGGGACGCGACCACATGACCGACAAGGCCATCTGGCAATACCACACCTACTTCGGTGATGCAAACGAGAGCTACGGCGAGGCAAAGGAAGGCGGCATTACCGTTTGGAAGCTTGACGGCTCCGCTCTTAAAATTACGGGCATAAACACCCTGACCGCCGACCTCATGGCCGAAAACGGCTGGAATGATATTAAAGCACAGGTTCAGACCATACTCCTCAGCGGATTTACCGACGTTGCCTCGGGTGCGATCGATCTGACAGGCTCAAAGGTCCATGCCATCGGAATAAATTCCTCTGCAATGACGCTTGAGAGCGGTGCTATCGTTCTCGGCTCGAACGACATCGACCTTGCAACCCCCGCCTCCTCCGCTTCCTCCGCGTATACCGCCGCAGGCATAACGCAGCAGACGCTAAAGGACGGCAGATATTACGTTAAGCTCAGCTCGGACAGCACCGTTCTCACGGTCTGCGTATTTTCGGGCGACCTGACAGCCTCCATGTTCAGCACGGAGACGAGCGCGAACGCGGCAACGGTCACAAGGCTTGAGATCAAAGGCAATCCATTCAGCATCAACAACATAGCAGATGCCACAAAGGCGCTGACCTCCTGCACGACCGTTCTCTTTGACGCGAACGCAGAGACCCTGGCTCCCATATCAAACGGCTGGAAGGGCCTTTTCGGCGGCATCGACGCGCTGACAACCGTGGCGCACGTGTCCGACTGGACGTCGCCCTCCTATACCGCGGGCGTGGCCGATCTGCGCGGCTTTAGGTACCTCTATGCAAACGACGGCACCAACGCCCTTCAGGGGCTTTTCTACGACTGCCTTGGAATCACAGAGGTAATAATGCCCGACGCACTCTACCTCTACAACGGAATCAATACGATCAAGGACGATAACGGCGATCCCATCGAGATCTCAGGCACGACCTGTTTCATTCAGTTCTCCGCCTGCAAGAATCTTCAGAAGATCACGTGGAATCAGCCCATAGAAAACATTGCGGAGGGCGCATTCCACAACAATCTTGCGCTAAGGTCGATAATCGCGCCCTCAATCTCCGAGGACTTCTACGTATTTATGGGCACGGGATATTATATCAACGGTCTGTCAAACTGCACCAACCTCGTTATCTCCACGGAGAGCGGCACGGTGCTCGGCATGCTTGATACGTCGAGCCTGAACGGCCTCTGCGTTCTCTCCGGCGACGTTCTGAAGATATATCGCTACAACATCTCCGTCGCCCTCGGTCAGTTCGGAAGCGATGCATTCGCAACGGTTGCCGAAGCTCTCGACTGCTCCGCCGTCCGCGAGATCCGCATAATAGGTTTGCTGAACAAATATGTCGGACAGATTTCAAACGCTGCCCTCGGAGCGATGCCCAATCTTGAGACCATCCTCATTGACAGCAGAATGGATCTGATTGCTTCAACCTTCTGTTTGAATGCATCGGGCTCCAAGCTCTCCACCTTCGCTCACGTGACCTTTGACGATGCCACGAACGCGATCACGGGAGAATATGAAGAAAAAACGATAGACCTGCGCGGCTTCAAGTATATCTACACAAGCTCCTCGTCCGAATATAAGCTGAACGCAGGCCTTGCCGCAAACACAATGGCTGAAAAGCTTTATCTGCCCACGTCTCTGATCCTGACGGGTGCAAGCAAAACACCCACTCTCGTTGACAGCGCGCAGGTTGAATGCGCGGCAGTCATCGGCTCGGGTGCGTTCTCGGGCAACGCGCAGCTCACGCACGTGATTGTCCCCGCGACCGTCACCTCCATCGAGGCGAACGCATTCAAGGATTGCGTGCTTCTCGAAACGATCGACGTCGGCGGCGTTTCAAGCGACCTTACGATCGACCCTGCGGCATTCACGAACGTTGCAAGCAGCACTTCAAAGAAGTACGCTGTGGCAAATCTTCCCGATTCGGCGCAGACCGCCGTCATGGCGGCGGCTCTCGGTGATATCACCACGGTCCGCGCCCTCGGCTCCGCCGCAGTCGCTCCTTCCCTCTCGGCGGAAGGACACGCCGTAAGAATAGAAAGCTACACGGGTCTCCGTTCGATATTTGCCTTCGATTCAAGCGTTATTGCCACAAACGAAGCAAACGGACTTTCCCTCTCCGAATACGGTGTGCTCCTTATAGCTCAGAAGTACTTTGAGCCATACTGCAACAACGACGATTATACTCTGTACAAGCTCGGCACGGCAGACTCTCCGAGGATTAAATACGTTCCCGTATACAAAATGGTGGAAAACGTGCAGACGGGCTACAACCGCTTTATAAATGTCGAGAACGGAATCTATACGTTCTGCGTAACCCTCACGGGAATCGAAGCGGCAAACTACAAGGACGACATTTACTCCTGCGCTTACGTTATATGGACAGACGAGTACGGAAACGAATATTTTGAGTCCGTTCATTACACCGACTCCCTCGATCAGGACGCAAGAAGCCTTTACGACGTGACCGCGGCGGCTTACAAGATGGGCGTTGTAAACTCTGCTCTGGCTCCCGATTTCGACACCGTTATCTGGCCTGTTCTCAAGACGGGCAAGGTTACACTCGACGGCTTTG
>CAZISP010000029.1:0-8287 GCA_964541955.1 uncultured Lachnospiraceae bacterium | reverse complement strand
CGGATAGCGTTCATGTCTGTATAAAGTCCCTCGCCTGCGGGGAAGCCGTAGGTGTGGAGAGCCATTCTTTTCCACTTTGCAAGGGAGTGAACTACAACCGCATCGGTGCCTGTTTCCTTGATGTCAAAGCGCACGGCGCGCTCAACGCCGCTCAGGTCATCGTTAAGACCCGTTTCGGGGTCAACGAAAAGGGGTGCGGACACTCTTTTCAGATTCAGAACGTAGCAAAGGCGCTCTTCAAAAAGGCGCTTGAGCATACCGATTGCGTTTTGCGTGTCATAAAGACCCAAAGTGGCTTTGTAGCCCTCGGGGATATAGATCTTACTCATTTCGGTTAATATCCTTTCACTGGATTTACACAAAAAAGCCAATTATAATACATAATTATACCACGTGGGGTCTCTAAAGTCAACATTTTTCGGCTACTTTGGGGATTTATTTGAAAAGCGTTTATAAAGAGAGATTTACACGGAGTGAATGAGAGGTTTACATATTTGATTCAATATAAAAATGTGATATACTTGGAACATGGTGAGACGAGAATTCGTGCCGTTTATGCAATATTTTTGGAAGCCGTCTCCGATATGCAATGTGGGGTTTCTTGAATATGCAATGCTTAAAGTTTGCGATATACAATTGTAAAGTCGGAAAAATAAGTGTACAATTATTATGATGAAAGTAAAGGAAAGGGAAATTATCATGAAAAAGAATTTTTCGAAAATTCTCAGTCTTCTTTTATGTCTGACAATGCTGGCGTCAGTGCTTGTCATTCCCACTCACGCTATCAACAGCGTGATGGATATCCCGGTGAAGACGGGATGCTACATGACACTGGAGACAAACAAGCACAGCATTGAATACATGCCGGGCGACGACGTGGTTATGACTATCAGGCTCTTTGACCCCTCGGGCAAGCAGATATCCGCGCCCTACATCCGCTACAACCTGCGTGTTGACGGCTCAAACGAGGCGGGATACGGCGAATATCAGCTTTATTGGACCACCGTGCCCTTTAGGGACGGCGAATACACTATCAAGACCAAGGCTATCGACATTCCCGGCTTTATGCGCCTGAGAGTTGATATCCTTGACGAGGACAAGACTGTTATCAACCGCAAATATACCGCTTCCGAGGGTGACTGGACGGCGTTCGGCCCTGCAAGCCAGCTCTCCTTCTTCCAGGGCGGTATCGTTGTGGACGTTGAAAATATCCGCACCACCGCTTCTACCCATGAGGGCGAGCAGGTGGGCGATTACGAGGGGATTACATACGATGAATACGGTGTTCCCTCAGATTTCATGGACTTTTGGAGCAAGGCTCTCTACGAGCTTGACGAGGAGGGCAATTCCCCCAAGCTTATAGAGTTTTACGAGATTCCTACGTCCAGTTACGGCAGCTGGTACAGAGCAAACCATTATCTTTATGCCTATAAGATAAGCTGCCCCGGTGACTCTACCGACCTTAAGAGCGGCGCCACCTACGTTTCGGGCGCTATCCTTGTTCCTAAGGACACAGACCTTGGCACGGCTCCCATAGAGATGTTTTACTGCGGCTACGGCATATCCATTCCCGCGCTCCAGAACTCTGCCGCCAACAAGGGAAAGATCGCCATTGTAGTGGGCGCGCACAGCCTTGACTATGACTTTGTGAACAAGACCGCTCCTACGTCGGACGAGTTCAATCTGCACGACGATCAGCAGGGAACGACGAACTATTACGGCTTTTCCTTTACGGAAAACCAAAACCGTGACGATATTTATTTCAAGTATATGCTCCTGCGCGACATACAGGCGGTTCGCTTTGCGACGCGGGTGTTCCGTGACGGCGGCACCATAGAGTTTGACGAGAGCGCGAGTGAGCAAACAAGGACCCTTGCGACTCAGATACTGACTCCCGGTCTGTGGGACGGTGAGAACATCACTTCAAACGGTTCCTCGCAGGGCGCGTTCCAGTCTGTTGCCGTAGCGGCACTTTACAGCGAGACTATCGGTGACAAGGAACAGAGAATTACCGAGCTTAATGCGGGCATTCCGTGGATGTGCGACGTGCAGGGAAACACCGATCCTCTCAAGGTTCAGTCCACATACCGTCAGTATTACACTCAAAGCGGAGTATCGGGTGAGGCCGTAGGTCTTAATTACTATGACACTGTAAATTTCGGACGCTTTGTGACCTGTGACACGGTTATATCCGCGGGCATGGGCGACCCCCTTTGTCCCGCAAGCGGCGTGTCCGCGCTTTACAATAGTATCCGAACAAACGGAAGTGATATCGACATCACCCTCGGATTCACCCAGGGAAGAACTCACTCAACAAACGACAACTCCGCAAAGCACACAGAGGAGAAGATATTCACCTATAAGACCACCGAGAAGGTGGTGGGCTACACGGACGCTGACGGCAACTTTGAGGCAAGCATAGCGGACGGCGTGCTTTATATCTACTCACTGGGCGACGACAAGATCTTGACGGGCACGGCAAACGACGCGTTCGTTACTTACCTTGCGGACTATGCTTCAAGCCTTACCACTGTCAAGATCATCGGCAAGTTCGCCGAGATCGGTGACACTCAGTATATGTTCGGCGCGCTTGACAGCGTGACGACCGTGCTCATTGATTACAAAACGAACACCATCGGTGCGTATAACACCACTACTTATGCGGGTAACTTCATTGGTATGGCGAATCTGGTAAACTTCGGTCACGTGGAATTTGATTCTGCGGGAAATATGGTCGAGGGCTCCCGCTACAACACCTACGAGGAGGGCGTTTGTGACCTCCGCGGCTTTGATTACGTAATAAACCACACGTCATCCGACAGTTACAACACGCTTCCTCCCTGTATCTTCCGCTCAACGGCTGTAAAGAAGGTCATCATGCCCGATTCGCTCATGTGCGGTGACACCGACGTTGCGGGCAAGCTTCCCAAAAACGGATTTTCCCTTTGCTATTCTCTCACCGAGGTCGTAGTTCCCGCCGACGTTGAGGTGTCCTTGCTCGGTCAATACTTCGTTTGGAAGGATTCGAAGGTAAAGACTGTTACCTTTGAGGGAGGGGTCACCTCCGACTTCTCCGTGGGAGGCAAGGGAACGGATACCTATCCCACAAACGACGGCGTTACGGGATTGGTCATCTACTGTCCTTCTCAGGCTGACGTTGATATCGTTTCTGCGGCACTGACTGCATCGGCAATTCCCGAGACGAGCATTAAGGCTGCGCTCATTGAAAATACGGGATTTACTATTGCGGGCGGTGTGCTTACGATCCCTCACAACGGCGACACCGGTATCGCTAAGTGCGACGCTGCCTGGTACAGTGCCATGAACGGCGTTACCGAGGTCATCATCGAGGACGGCTACGATTATCTCGGTGCCAACATCTTTGACATGACCACCGTAAAGACCCTTCACATTCCCGCCGGCGTTACGTCAATCTCGGCTGACTGCTTTGGCGGTGTGACCGATTTCACCATCGTCGGTTACAGCGGCTCCTACGCTCAGACCTTTGCTGAGGCGAACGGCATTGCGTTCAAGAAAGAATCGTCTGTCATGAACGCTGTAACTGCGGACGGATTCAACGTTCGTATCAAGGACTACACGGGTCTCAGAGGCCTGTTCTCTTTCTCGGAGTCGATCGAGGCTGACAACAAGGAGCTCGGTTACACTCTGGTCGAGTACGGCGCGCTGGCATGCTCGGAAAAAAAGTACGAAGCGTACGGATACGACGCAAAGGCGATCTACGACGCTTCTGCCACCGATACATATCTGCAAAAGATAGTTGTTGAGGGCAAGGGCGGTTTTAACAAGTTTGTTGATGTCGAGAAAAAGCAGTTCTGCATTTCTCTTATCGGAATTCCCGTTGAACATTATCTGACGGGTATTTATATGTGCGGCTATTCCGTATGGACCGACGGCGAGAGTGAATATTTCTTTGCCACCGAGTATACTCCCTCAAGCGGGGAAGAGCACTATGCTCCCAGCCTGTACGAGCTTACGCTCTTTGGATTTAAGAACGGTCTTGTGAACAGCGAGACCATGGAAGACGTTTGCCTTTGGGACGTGCTTGAAACTAAGGCGGTGACGCTGAGCAGCTTCAACACGGGTTCCTATACGCACACAAACGGCACGTCCTACAGCGTGACCGCAACCACAAGCTATACTTTGGCGCAGGACGGCTCGTTTACGTTTAAGAATATTCCGCTTCTTGATTATACAGGCTCCAAGGCGACCGATATCGGCTGGAATTTTGCGCCCACGGGTCTTGAGACCGAGTCGAGCACGGGCATCGTGTGGTCGCTTATTCCCGACGGCGAGGATTACGTTGCGGTATTCCGTCGTGCGGACGGTGTTGCCAACGATTTTGAGGCTCTGATGCCCCGTCAGACAAACGACGAGCATACGGGATATTTCTTCGCTCATCTGCCTATCCACGAGTCCTGGGGCTGCCTTACCTCGGCAAAAGAGGGAGCTTATGCCATCAATTCTCCCAGACTCGAAGCAACCGAGATCGCAAAAATAAAGACGCTGATTATGGACTACGGAATAAACGGTCACGAGGCGGCGGGGCTTGCGGCTCTTTCAAGCGTGACGACGATTGTTTACCCCAATGACTATACGGGCGTTGCGTCCTACGCCTTCAACGGCAGCCGCAGTCTGAAGAACATCATCTGGGCAAACGACGGAATTCCTCATATGGAAGACGTTGAGGGCATTCCCGAAAGTGAGAGCCTTGCTGATATGCGCGGAATGGAACAACTCAAAACCGCGAGATTCTTCTACAACTGCGCGGCAATAGAGAACGTTGTATTCAGCTCGCTCAATGATTCCGAGGCGAAGATCGATTCGCTTTTCATGGGGCTTAACTCGCTCAAGCGCGCATGGATATCCAATGCCTCGGCAAACAGTGGTGTGGAGACTGCACCGAATGAGTACGTCATCGATATGAGAGGCGCAACGAACGCTGTCAGCCTTAACGGCGGCGCGTTTGAAATGGGCTCAACCGTTCGCACCATCTATCTGCCCGCAACTATCACGTCTTTTGCCGAAAAGACCGGTTACGGCAACAATATGGCTCTCGGAAACGGACGCTCGTATAAGTTCTATACCGAATCTGCAGATTTCAAGACTGCGCTGGCGGCTTACTATACCCACGTAACCACGCAGTTTACGGGAACGTCGGCTCAAACGCTTGATAAAATCACTATCAACGATAAGACCGTATCGGAATATCTCGGTCTTGCAAGCTGAACAAAACAGAATCTACCCGAAAATGGCGGCTTTGCCGCCATTTTCCTTTTTAACAAAAACTCTGCTCGGGGCATACCATATAGTGAACCGAGAACAGAGAAAGGGAAGGTTTTTTATGAGGGATCGGGCACGCTTCAAAATAGCGGTAATAGGTGGCGACGCAAGGCAGAGATTGGCGGCAAAAGAACTGAGAGCGCGAGGATACGAGGTCTGCGAGTTCGGTGTTGACGGAGATATGCCGACAGGGGATATATCGGATGTCCTTGAGGGTGCTTCGTTGGCGGTTTTGCCGCTTCCCGCGTCGAGAGACGGGTTCAGAGTGAACGCCGCGGCGGATATTCCGTTTGAAGCATTGGCAGAAAAGCTGCCGAGAGGGTGCAGGGTTTTTGCGGGGCGGCTTCAGCCCGCGCTGAAGACCCTGCTGACAGAACGGGGCTTTGAGATATTCGATTTTTACGGTGACGAGCAGTTTGCAGACGAAAATACAGTCATCAGCGCCGACGGCGCTGTTGCGTATCTGCTCTCGATTTCGGGCGGCGATATTTCGGGGAAAAACATTCTCGTTTGCGGCTACGGCAGATTTGGTGCGGTCCTTTGCGAGAAGCTGGTTGAGCTTGGGGCGGCGGTTACCGTGGCGGCAAGGCGGGAGGATTCGCTCCGCGAGGCTCGGGAACACGGATTTTCCGCGCTGAAGATAGACCTCGCGCAAAGATGCTTTTTCTCGGTGCCGATGTCTTGCTATGCGGTGCTCAATACCGTGCCTTACCACATCTTCACGGAAGAAAACGTTGGTACACTTGAGGGGAAGATATATCTTGAGCTTGCTTCCGCGCCCTTTGGCGGTGCTCCTGCACAGCTTGAGAAGGTCTGCCGATATAAATATCTTCCCGCGATCCCCGCAAATTTTGCCCCCGAGCGTGCGGGCAGGGCAATGCTCGCCTCCCTTCTCCGATACATCGATAAAATCCGACATGACACATAAGTTCGGCGTTAATTGTCAAAATTCACCGGCAGAAAGGCATGATTTATGATAGGCTACGCACTTTGCGGGTCCTTTTGCACTCACAAAAGGTCCGTTGATATATTACGGAAGCTGAAAGAAAAGGGCTTTGACATTCAGCCCATTGCAAGTGAAAACGCATATTCCACAGATACACATTTCGGCACGGCACAGGAGCTGAGCGAGGCACTCACGGGCATTTGCGGCAGGGAAATAATCCATACGATCAAGGATGCGGAGCCTCTCGGGCCCCGCATCTGCCTTGAAGCACTTGTAATCTGCCCTTGCACGGGCAACACTCTGGCGAAAATTGCAAACGGTATCACCGACACGGCGGTGACAATGGCGGCGAAGGCTCATATGCGCTCCGATCGACCGCTTGTTGTCGCTCTGGCGTCAAACGATGCCCTTTCCGCAAACTTGAAGAACATCGCGGCTTTGCTGCAAAAAAAGCAGGTCTATTTTGTTCCCATGCTACAGGACGATCCCGAAAAAAAGCCCCACTCGCTGGTGGCGGATTTTTCTCTTGTGCCCGAGACCCTTGAGCTTGCCATGGCAGGCAGGCAAATAGAAAAGATTTTCAGATAAGCAATAAAAAACGGCAAAAATGCATTTATACTTGCTTATTTGCAATTGAAAAAAAGAGGAAACGGGAGTATAATTAAGAAAAAATGAAAGGAAAGGAAAAATTATGATTATCGGCGCACAGCTTTTTACACTTCGCAATTATGCGAAAAATTCAGAAGATTTTTCCGAGACCTTAAAGAAGGTCGCTGACATAGGCTACACCCGCGTTCAGGTGTCCGGCACCTGCGGCTACAAAGCAGACTGGCTCCGTGAAGAGCTTGACAAAAACGGGCTCAAGTGCGATCTTACGCACTACAGCTTTGACAAGATGGTGGAGGATCCTCAGGCGGTTTCCGATTTTCATTGGGGATTTGGATGCAAGCATATCGGCGTTGGTTCAATGCCCGGAATGTGGGGAGACATCGAGAAGATCGATTTTGTGGCTATCACACGCGATTTTGTTGAGAAGGCAAACGCTGTCGGCGAGGTGTTCGCAAAGAACGGGCAGCTTCTCATGTACCACAACCACGCAAGAGAGTATTTCTGCGACATTGAAGGCATGGACGCTATGGAATATCTTGCATCAAACATTCCCGCAGACAAGATGGGCTTCACCCTCGATACGCACTGGATTCTTGCGGGCAACCGTGAGCCTGTGACCGTGATAAATGATTTGGCGGGCAGAATTCCCACCGTTCATTTGAAGGACCTTTGTTTTGCCGTGGACGGCTCCCGCAGATATGCTCCCGTCGGAAGCGGGATCATGAAGTTTGAGCCTATTCTGGCGGCGTTTGAGGCGGCGGGAAGTGAGATCGCCTACGTTGAGCAGGACGACTGCTACGGCGAGGATCCCTTCGTTTGCCTCAAGAAGAGCTACGATTACCTGAAGTCCCTTGGACTCAATTGATATAAAAACCGCCCGATCACGATTGGGCGGTTTTTGCGTTGGCGAGTAATTACGCCGCTATGGGCGTGCGTATACTTTTTACGTGGCGTTCTTGGTCGGCTATACTGCTTTTTAGATAACAAATGAGATTTTTCTATTAAAATATGCAAATATCTCTTTACAAAAATGTAATCTTATGTTAAAATATAGGTGCTGATATATTTATATCAAATACTTTCTAAGGAGACAACTATGAGTTATTGTACAAAATGCGGCAGACCCCTTCAGGATAATGAGATTTGCACTTGTCAGCAGCCTGCACCTGCTCCTCAGCAGTATGCAGCACCTCAGCAGGAGCCTGCACCCCAGCAGCAGTATGCTGCGCCTCAGCAGCCCTACGGCGCACCCCAGCAGCAGTACGCGGCACCTCAGCAGCAGTATGCGGCACCCCAGCAGCAGTACGCGGCACCTCAGCAGCAGTACGCGGCACCTCAGCAGCAGTACGCGGCACCTCAGCAGCCCTACGGCGCACCCCAGCAGCCCTACGGCGCACCCCAGCAGCCCTACGGTGCACCTCAGCAGCCTTA
>CAZISP010000028.1:0-8526 GCA_964541955.1 uncultured Lachnospiraceae bacterium | reverse complement strand
TTTCTCTCACTTTCTTCTTTCGCGAAAGAAGAAAAAGAGAAAGTGGACAAAAAAAGAAAGCTCGCCGCAAATGAAATTTTCCAAGCCCCTTTGAAAAGATGTTGGATCCCCAAACGAAAATGAAAAACGTTCGGCTAAACGCCTCCGTTTTTAAGAAGCTTGACCAAAACTTTCCTGAGTCCCTTTGAAAAGGTGCCCGCCCCCAAACGAAAAGGCAACCCCCTGCACGTGGTGCAGGGGGTTCAATCAATAATTAGGTTTTTAATGTACTTAAATTAAGCGGCGAAAGCCTTCTTGCCGGCAAATACTGCACCTGCAAGAGCAACAACGGCAACAACGCCGATCACCCATGCCGCAACGTTTGTCTCGGGGGAGGTTGCTGCGCCTGTGTAGATAACCGCAATGTGTGCAGCGTTATCGGAGCCTACGGGAACCGTTGCAGATACGTTGGAGCCTGCAACCGTTGTTGTAACAGCCGTGTACGTCTTTGTGTCGGGATCGTAGGAAACGATCTTGGGAGCGTTTGCCTCTGTGATACCGGGAACGTTGAGAGTTACGGTTGTTGTCTTGATTGTTGCCTTCGTTGTTGTGTCCGCAATCGTAGCAACTACGGGAGCAGAGCTCTTGAGCGCCGCCTCACCGACAAGAATCTTAATACCGTCCTCACTCAGAACGAGCTTTGCTGCCTGGAAGAGCTTGTAGTCAGCTACGCCAACCTTCTCGGCGATGCCTGCGCTTGTGCTGATGGGAGCAATCCAGTCTGTCTTGAGGTCTTCAATGATCTCGAGAACGAACTCCTCTGTAAGCTTCTCAAGAGCCTCAGCGGAAAGGTTGCCGCCCTCAACCTCAACGGCAGCAACGTCGGTAAGTGTGATGTCACCAACAGGGCTGCTTGCCGCGAAAGCCGTTGTGGCAAGGCAAGCTACGAGCATAGAAAGAACTACGAGCATGGAAACTAACTTTTTCATGATTTTTTCTCCTTTGAAATATAAAATTATTGATTTGCCTCTTGGGAATTTATAAGCACAGCCAACACTAAAAATCTCTTTGATGAGGTCTTCATGCAGGTTGACAGTGTGAGAATTGTATCGGCGTCGGGATCGATTGTAACGTCCTGCGCAATGACAGCGCGAGGATCATTTACGCTCAGAACGTCCTCAATAAACCGCCGGTGGGCGCCCTCTCCCGTGTACGAGCGCAAAACATGCCTCGTGCTGAAGGGAACCGCCGCAAAAATTTTATATTCAAGCACTTTTTCGGGGGTGTATACGTACACGCTCCTGTGGTGCTCAAAATATTCTTCATCCGTGTAGTTAAGCAGGGTGCCGAACTTGGAGCCGTCATACATATAGTGCCCGTAGAGCACCGTGTTTTGATCTGTAAAATCCGTGCTGTTGTAATTTTCCGAGAAAACACAGCCCGAAACGTCGTATTTGCCGTTCACGGCACGGCGTACGTAATAGCTGTTGTTCGTTTTATGCTGAACAACGGGATATGCAAGCTTTGTGTCGGGTATCTCCACCCAGGCGCAGACGTTCTCCGAGATGTCCCAAAGAACATCGAAGTCAATCATAACCTGAACATCGGCGGCATCGTCCTCCGCAGGGGAAGCTTCATTCCCCTCGTCTCCTTCCTCTGCCTCTCCCGTCCGGAGAGGTGCGTCGGAAACGGGTATCTCCACTCTCGCTTGATCGTACACGTTCTCAAGGGATGCGTTCAGCACGAAGTGATATGCCGCAAAGCCGCACACGGCGGCAAGGACCAAGCAAAAGAATATGAACAAGCAAAGCCACAAAATTTTCCACTTCCGGGTCTTCCGAGTGCTCATTTTCAACCTTCTTTTACGTAGAAAATATCAATAACCATGCGGTAAAGCTCATCGGTGTCGGGGTAAAACATATCTGCCTTCTCCGCATCGCTTGTGACGGTTTCGCCTGCGATCGATCGGAATTCGATCTCGTATGTCGAGATCTCGGTGGCAAGATAAACCGCCTCCGAGGCGGTAATGTCAGTGCAGGATTTTTCAAGAACCGCGTTAAATATATCGCCCACCAGGGAAAAATCACCGAGCATGGTGCTCTTCGCCTGTCGGATAAACTCGGCAAGATACTGCTGCTGACGCGAGAGCCGAGCGGTATTGGAGCCGTCGCCCACGTCCCGTCTTGCGCTGAGAAAAGCCTCCGCCTGTTTACCCATAAGCGTCAGCGTCTCTCCCGCCTTAAACTCCTCTTTGCCCAATTCCATATCGTCGGCAAGAGTTACCGTAACTCCTCCGATCATATCGTTTACCGTACTGACTGCCGATATGGACAATGCATACCAACCGTTGATGGGAACCCCGAAAAGAAGCTCGGACACCGCATCGCTTGAAAGCTCAACGCTCTTCTCCTTGCCGTCGCCGTAGGAATATGCTCTTGCTATCTGCGCGTCGGCCGTTCCGAGAGAGACTCCCTCACCGTCGTACGCTTTTACGGGAACCACCGTGTTGCGGTCAATCGAAAGAATAGTCAAACGCTCGTTTTTCTCATCAATAACCCCCAAAAGAATAACGTCGGAGAACCCTCCGCCCGCATAAATCTTATCGGGGTTGCCCAGCTCCTCGCTGTCGATGCCCAGAAACAGGAAATTCGTCAGATCCTCGTTATATCGGTAGGTTTCACCGTTCAGCCGAATAACGTTGGGATCATATTCGTAGTCACTGTATATATCGGAGTTCTGTCGCCTGTCGGAAAGACTGTTTTTTCCGATTTGACGCATGGCAAACACCACGCCGAGCACGGTTCCCGCAACGATCATAAAGATTGCGAGCAGAACCGCCACAACGATCCGCGTGATCTTCAGCGCCACGGCCGTTTTGGTCGGTTTCGCCTCTTCGACCTTATTTTCTTCCATCTTGTCCGTCAAAGAAACGCCTCCTGACACGTATTCACATCAATTATATCATTCCGGCTCAGCGTTGTCAAGGGTTTCCGAAAATTATTTTCCTTTTCTCGGGAATTTTTGCCGACAAAAAAGGGAAAGGCGCAAGCCCCGGGTTTTCGCCGAGGCCCACATCTGTTTTCAGCTCCAATATTTGCGGTCGAGACTTCGATAGCGGATAGCCTCGGCGATATGCTCCTCTTCAACGTTTTCCGAAAGATCAAGGTCTGCCACCGTGCGGGAAACGCGGATAATCCTGTCGAACGCCCGCGCCGAAAGTCCGCATGCCTCAAAGGAGGAACGGAGGAAGAACAGCGCCCCGTCGGATATGTTCAGAAGCTCTCTTGTCTGGGCGGGGTTCAGCCGTGCGTTGCAAAAATCCTCCTTGCCTTCCATTCGTTTTGCGGCAAAGGCTCTTGCGGCAATGACGCGGGCGCGAATGGACGACGAGGGCTCGGAGGGGGCGAAATTCGTCAGCTCGTCCAGGCTCAAGGCGGGCATCTCCACCTGAATGTCAATGCGATCGAGCATGGGGCCGCTGACCTTTGAAATATATTGCTTGACCGCGCCGGGAGAGCAGGTGCAGGGCTTTTTGGGGTTGCCGAAATTGCCGCACTTGCAGGGATTCATGGCACAAACAAGCATGAAATTGCAGGGGTATGTAACGCGACCGTTGACGCGAGTTATGGTTACTCGGCTGTCCTCCAGGGGTTGGCGGAGCGCGTCGAGAACGGCTTTGGCGTATTCGGGCAGCTCGTCGAGGAAGAGCACGCCGTGGTTGGCAAGAGACACCTCGCCGGGCAGAGGATTTGCACCACCGCCCACCATGCTGGGGGCGCTCATGGTGTGATGAGGGGAACGGAAGGGTCGGCGGGACATGAGCGACGTGCCCGAGGGCAGAAGTCCTGCCACCGAATGAACCTTCGTTGTTTCTATTGCCTCGTCAAAGGTGAGAGGAGGCAGAATCGAGGGCAAGCGCTTTGCCAGCATGGATTTGCCCGTGCCGGGAGGGCCGATGAGCAGAATGTTATGTCCCCCCGCCGCCGCAACCTCCATGGCTCTCTTTGCCGCCGCCTGTCCTTTTATGTCCGAGAAATCAAGATCGAAGCTGTTGAACTCCTGTTTGAAATATTCCACGTCGCAGGAATACGCCGTCAGGGATTTTTTGCCCGACAGGTGGTCGAGCAGCTCGGGAATACCCGGAACTCCGTACACGGTGATACCCGCAACAGCCGCCGCCTCGGCGGCGTTCTCAACAGGGGCGTAGAACTCGGTAAAGCCCTCGGCCTTCGCCGCCGCGCACATACACAAGATTCCCCTCACGGGGCGCACCCGTCCCGAGAGAGACAGCTCGCCCACAAAGCATTTTCCCGCAAGCTTTTGCTCCGAGCCGCGGAGGAACCCCGCACTGCCGAGAATGCCTAAAAGTATAGCCAGATCAAAGCCCGAGCCCTCTTTTCTTCGGTCTGCGGGTGCGAGATTTACCGTCACGGTGCTCTCGGGAAAGGAAAATCCGCTGTTCTCGCAGGCGGTGACCACCCTCTCCTTCGCCTCCTTTATGGCGGCATCGGGAAGTCCCACTATATCAAATTTAGCCAGCTTGTCCTGTTGGTCGCACTCGACGGTAACTATAAAGCCGTCGATGCCCATGCTTCCGGCACTGTAAACTGATGTCAGCATCGTTTTCTGCCTTTCTTTTGTCATTTGTCTCCATTATAAGCCCCGCGGGCTTTTTTGTCAAGAAAACTTTGCTCCGAAACGTCTCTCGGCACAGAAAAATGTTGACAGGGCGGCTGTTTTGGGGTATAATATGTAGTCAAAGAAGCTTTAATTTCTCTTGAAGGAGGCATTCACTATGGCAATCAGAAAAACAGGACTTAACACCTTAAAGCTCACACAGACGGCTATCCTTGCCGCAGTTATAATTATGATGGCTCTCATTCCCTTTTTGGGATACATCCGCCTGGGCCCTCTCTCCGCTACCACCCTGGTTATCCCCGTAGCTATCGGCGCGGCTGTTATCGGTCCCGGCGCGGGTGCGGTTCTGGGCTTTGTTTTCGGTCTGACAAGCTATATTCAGTGCTTCGGTCCTGACGTGTTCGGCACAACGCTCAACGAAATAAACCCCGTATTCACTCTGCTCATGTGCTTCGTTCCGAGAATCCTCATGGGCTACCTTGCGGGACTTATCTACAAAGTGGTCTCAAAGGCTTCCCCCATCGCGGGCGCAATTGCTTGCTCCGTCGCCGCTCCCGCGCTGAACACTGTGCTTTTTGTCGGCGCGCTCATGCTGTTTTTCGGCACGTCCGAATACGTCCGAAGCTTCGGTGACAGCTTTATCGCTGTCATTGCGGTGCTCGTCACCTGGAACGCAGTATTCGAGCTTGTAACAACGGGCGTTCTCGGCTCGGTAATTTCTCCCCTTATAGTCAAGCTCGAAAAGAAGTTCAAGAGGTGACCATGACAGAGATCGACCTTAAAACGGCAGGCACAGCCTCTCTGGCATATCTCGGCGACTGCGTTTTTGAGCTGAGAGTTCGCCGTGCTCTGGTTGAGGCGGGAATATCAAGCGCAAAAAATCTGAATTCCGCGGCGCTGTCATTCGTCCGCGCTCCCGCGCAGGCAAAGGCGGCAAGGCTGATACTTCCCCTGCTGACGGAGGAGGAGGAGGCATTTTTTAAGCGCGGCAGAAACATGGGACACACAAGCGTTCCCAAAAGCGCAACCGTCTCGGAATACCGCATGGCAACGGGCTTCGAGGTGCTCATGGCTTATCTGTACGTTATCGGCAACAACGAAAGAATAGACGAGCTTTTCCTCCTCGGCTTTGCACAGGAGCTTGAAGGCCTCGGCAAGACAAAATAAAAGTTTTGAAAGGATTAAACGAAAACAATGGAAAACATCAAAATCAAGATCAGCGTCCGCGACTACGGCGAAATTGATGCGGAGCTTTACCCCGAAAAGGCACCCAAGACTGTTGAAAACTTCGTTTCGCTCATCAAGCGCGACTTTTTCTCGGGTCTCATCTTCCACCGCGTAATTGAGGGCTTTATGATTCAGGGCGGCGGATACACCGAGAGCTTTGAGGACACCGATGCCGAGTCCATCTACGGCGAGTTTGCCGCAAACGGCTTCCCTCAGAACGACATCAAGCACAAGAGAGGCGTCCTTTCCATGGCGCGCACAATGATCCCCGACTCCGCGTCCTCTCAGTTCTTCATCATGCACCGCGATGCACCTCACCTTGACGGCCAATATGCGGCATTCGGCGCGGTAATGAGCGGCATCGAGGTGGTGGACAAGATCGCAGAGGTTGCCACCGACTACCAGGACTGCCCCAGATTCCCCGTAGTTATCGACAAGATTGAGCTGATATGACAAAAAAGAGCCTTTTTCAAGGCTCTTTTTTCTTTCACGACCTCCCCAGAGGGCTTGACGGCGATCACAATTAGTCCCTCGCCCTTTTGGGAGGGACTTGGCAGCCCCGTTTGCAGAGGATTTTTCTCTATTTTCCCCGATTTCATTGACAAATATAATTTTGGCGGGTATAATTAGACTGTAAAAAAATTACCGAAAGAAACGAGGTATGAAAATGACACACATAAGAAGCGAGATCCCCGCAAAATACAAGTGGGATCTGACCGGAATCTACAAGACGGAGGCGGATTTTGACGCCGATTTTATGCGCGCGCAGACTCTTATTGCCGATTACCCCCACTACCGTGACACAATGACCAAGTCCGCACAGGGGCTCTACGACGCCCTGCAGGCAAACACAGACCTTGAGCGCATCCTCTCAAAGCTCTACGAGTATTCCTTCCTCTCCTCCGACCTTGACAAGTCGGACAACAAGTTCCTTGCACTCAATGGCAAGGTTATGAACCTGTTAAACGACGCGGCATCCGCGTCCTTCTTCCTCTCCCCCATGCTCGTCAAAATCAAGGATAAGACCCTTGACGCGTGGTACAAGGAGTTCCCGAAGCTTGAGGAGTTCCGCCGCACCATTGACGTGAGCCGCCGCTACCGCAAGTACACTCTGTCGGACGACAAGGAGCAGCTTATGGCCGATCTGGGCATCTGTCTTGGCACACACGCGGAAGTCAACGGCATTTTCTCGGACGCCGACCTTACCTTCGGCAAGATCCGCGACGAGGAGGGCAAGCTGGTAGAGCTGACCGATTCCACCTACGTTCTTCGCCTCACCAGCAAGGACAGACGGGTAAGACGCGCGGCGTTCAAGAAGCTCTACGCCACCTACAAGCAGTTCGGCAACACCTTTGCGTCCCTGCTTGGCAACGCGGTAAAGGAAAGAACCACTCTGGCAAAGATAAGAGGCTTTAACAGCAGCCTTGAGGCGTCCACATACAACGATGAGGTAACGCCCGTAATCTACAACAATCTCATTGACACGGTGAACAGCAACATGCAGGTCATCTACGACTATTTCAACCTGAAAAAGCAGGTTCTTGGACTTCCCGCGCTCCATATGTACGACCTCTACACCCCTCTCATTCCCGATTGCACCAAGGAATACGGCTTTGACGAGGCGGTTGAGACCGTTATCGACACCGTTCGGATCCTTGGCGACGAGTACGCCAACACTCTTGAGGACGGCATCAAAAACAAGAGCTGGGTCGACGTTTACCCCACCAAGGGCAAGCGCGGCGGCGCGTACAGCGCAGGCTGCTACGACACACAGCCCTACATTCTGCTCAACTACAACGAGAAGATCGACGACGTTTCCACCCTCGCGCACGAGGCGGGACACTCCATGCACTCCTATTATTCCTGCAAGAACAACACTCCTCAGGAGTCGAGCTACACGATTTTCGTAGCAGAGGTTGCCTCCACGGTCAACGAGCTGCTCTTCTGCCACAAGAAGCTGCGTGAGTCCAACAGCCGCGAGGAAAAGCTGTCCATTCTCAATCAGCTGATGGAAACCTACAAGGGCACGCTCTACCGCCAGACCATGTTTGCCGAGTTCGAGCGCGACATTCACGCGCTGACCGAGCAGGGCGCAACGCTCACGCAGGAGGTAATGAACGATACGTACTATGCTATCGTTAAGAAGTACTTTGGCACAAGCGTCGTCTGCGACAAGGAAATCGCATACGAGTGGATGAGGATTCCTCACTTCTACCGTTCCTTCTACGTTTACAAGTATGCTACCTGCATTTCTGCGGCGTCCGCTATCGCGCGCAGAATTGAGACCGAGGGCGAGGCTTATATCGGCAAGTACCTTGAGTTCCTTTCCTGCGGCGGCAGGATCAGTCCTCTGGACAGCCTGAAGGTTGCGGGCATCGATATGTCCGACCCCGCGGTTGTTGAAGCGGCAATCGCCGATTTTAAGGAAGCTATCGAAGCATTCAAGGAAATATATTAAGCGCCAAGCCCCTTTGAAAAGGGGCCTGGACTCCCCAAACTAAAAAGAAAAACGACGGCTAAACACCGTCGTTTTTTATTGTAAAAGTTTTGGTCAAGCTTTTTCAAAAGCTGGCGCGGTGGAGGTCGCGGAGACCTCCTCGCCGCCGCAGCGGCGAAACATTTCCCCATCGGCGTTTTCTTTTGCGAACTTTTCTTTTGCGCCTATGGCATCAAAAGAAAAGT
>CAZISP010000027.1:0-8543 GCA_964541955.1 uncultured Lachnospiraceae bacterium | reverse complement strand
CTTAAGAACACTTGGGCAAAGGCTCAGTCTTTTTTTATCAAATCTCAGGCTTAAACGAAGGCATCAGCTGCAGCTTGAACAGGTTCATTTCATGCTTGCGGTCGATTATCGCCTTAGTCTCCTCGTCCTCGCAGATGCCCGTGCGAATGTACTTGTCAAGAACAGCATAGGTGAAGCCCAAATTGTCCTCGTCCGTCTTTCCGCAAAGTCCGTCGATGGGTACCTTTTCAACCAAGTTTGCGGGCAGACCCAGCAGGTGTCCTATCTCCTTTATCTCCGCAACGGTCAGGTTCGACAAAGGCGAGAAATCCCCCGCCGCATCGCCGTAGCGGGTGGAATAGCCTACCCAGTCCTCCGAAAGATTGCAGGTGTTCACAACTCTGCCGTTGTTGCTCTGTCCGATGGCGTAAAGAGTGGTCATGCGGACGCGGGGCGGGATGTTGTTCTTGGTCTGGTCGGTGATCTCCATATCGGCGGGCAGGCTTGCAATAAGCCCCTGCACCGCGTCGCGGATATTCACCACGTAATATTTTATTTTAAGGTGCTCGACAAGCTGAATGGCACAATCGATATCCGCCTGCTCGCCGTTGGGCATCAGCACTCCGATAACGCGGTCGCGCCCGAGAGCCTCAACGCAAAGTGCCGCCGCCACCGAGCTGTCCTTGCCGCCGGAGATGCCGATAACGGCGTTGCAGGTCTTGCCGTTCTTCTCAAAAAAATCGCGTATCCATTCAACGCATTGATTTTTAACCTTTGTTGCATCAAACATTTTTATATACCTCGTTTCTGTATTATCTGTGTCTTTTCCTGTACGCCGACGGGGTCTCACCCGCAATCTCCGCAAAGCTTCGGTTAAAGCCCGAAATATCCTTGTAGCCCACCGAAAAGGCAATGTCAAGAACGTTCATTTCTCCCTGCCGCAGAAGCTGTTTCGCGCGCCTTATACGGCAAGCCTGAATATAGACCTTGGGCGACGCTCCCATAAGCTCGGAAAAAATCCGTCTGAAGCCCGAAACGCTCATAGAGCAAAGCCTGCTGAGCTGCTCAACCGACGTGCTGCCGCCTGTTTCCATGTCCTCTGTAATGCGCCTCAGCGCAGGGTCGAGGACAGCTATTCTTGATGCCGAGGCTTCATCTCCCGTGTCAGCGGGCAGAGAGTCGGAAGCGGATAGCAATATGCCGTAAAAATCCAGCGCCATGTGCTCGACGTCGGGATATCCCTCGCCCACGCATTTTTGCGAAAAATCGCTCAATTTTCTGTGCAGAGCGGGCATTTTTTGCCCGTCAACCATGCCGCCGATAACAGCCGTTCGGCGGACAAGCTCGTCCAGCCTTGAAAATTCCTGTACACCAAGCTCTGAGAGCAGCTTTTCCGCATCCACATACATCCACACCCATCGGCAACGCTCGCCGCCGGGGGTTCTGTGAATATGCCGCATATAGGGATAGACTATCTGCACGTCACCCGCAGAAAAGGGCTGTTCCTCGCCGCCATGAGTCAAAACTCCGCTCCCCTCAACGCACATCCCAAGCTCAAACTCGCGGTGAAAATGCAAATATTTGACGTCGTGGACCTTAAGGTCGCAGGGCTGTGCAATCAGCTTGTTACATGCGTCAGAGGAGTCCGCCAAGGTTGCGGGCAGGTCTATTATTTGGCGATTTCGCATAGTTTTTTCTCTCTTTTGCGTAGAATTTGCCTATCCATAGCCATTATAATAAAATCAGACGGAAAAGTCAACCTTCAAATCACAAAAAGGAGATAAAAAAATGGCAAAATTCAACCGAAGCGAAATGCGTGACAAAATTTACGCCTGCTGGATGGGTAAAAACATCGGCGGCACCATGGGTACCCCCTACGAGGGCAGACAGCAGCTCAACGACATTCAGGGATTTGTTACAAAGCCCGGCGAGGCGCTTGTAAACGACGATCTTGACCTTCAGCTGGTCTGGCTCCGCGCCGTTGAGCAGAACGGCTACAGAGCAATAAACGAAAGGCTTCTGGGCGAATACTGGCTCACCTACATCACCCCTCATTGGAACGAATACGGCGTAGGCAAGAGCAACATGAGAGCGGGCTTCATGCCTCCCATGTCGGGCGAGGTAACAAACGAGCAATGGAAGCACTCAAACGGAGCTTGGATCCGCACCGAAATTTGGGCTTGTCTATTCCCCGGCAGCCCCGACACCGCCATAAGATACGCATACTACGACGCTTGCGTTGACCACGGCTACGGCGAGGGTACTTACGCGGCGATCTTCGTTGAGGCCATGGAAAGCGCGGCATTCGTTGTAAGCGATATGCGTGAGCTTTTGCGCATAGGTCTCTCAAAGATCCCCGAAAACTGCCGCACCGCTCAGAGCGTGCGCCTCGTAATCGAGGAATATGACAAGGGTACCGACTGGAAGGATACCCGAAACAAGGTTCTTGAGCTCAACCGCGATCTTGGCTGGTTCCAGGCTCCCGGGAACGTGGCGTTCACGGTTATCGGTCTGCTCTACGGCGAGGGCAACTTCAAAAAGACCCTCATCACCGCCATCAACTGCGGCGACGACACCGACTGCACGGGTGCAACCGCAGGCGCGCTCCTTGGAATCATATACGGCACGGCGGGAATCCCCGACGATTGGAAGTCCTACATAGGCGACAATATCACCGTCGGCTGTCTGCTCCACGGACATTGCGGCTATCCCAAGACCTGCACAGAGCTTACCAACCGAGTAATGTCAATGCAAGCCGAAACGCTACGCCGCGTTCTGAATTGGGAAATCGAGTGCTCTATGAGCGTTTGCGACAGCGAGACCGATCTTTCGGATATAAAAATCGAGAACTTCATGGGCTCCGCATTTGCCGACGATCTGGGCAGACGCTCCCGTTATTCCTTTGAGGAAAGCAACGTTATAGTCTCCGCTCTGGTCGAGCTTGACGGCGCACCCGAGATCTCGCCAATGGGCACTCTCTCGGGCAAGATTACTCTGACAAATACCACCTCCCTTGGCACTTTGGATCCTTTCCTGCCCGGTCAGAAGCGTTATCAATTGCGTTGGCTTACACAGGACGGATTTACGGTCACAGGCGACTTGAACGTTCATTGTCATCAGCAGCACAGCCAGTACGGATATTACAAGGAACCCTCGGTGGCACGCTTCACGATACAGGCGCCCGAAAAAGTTCAGGCGATGCAGAATATTGTGCTTGAGATCACAAGCCCCGGCAGATTTACACCTCTGTTCGTGTCCCTTCCCTTGATGGGGAAATAATAAACAAAAACGAGGCGGTGGGGATTTTCCCCACCGCCATATTTTGGTTTTCACGGCTCTTGCGTCTCCACGCCCTCAAAAAGCGGAGCGAAGGTCTCCTTGTTTGTGACGAGGTTGAAATATTCATCAAGCTCGTCGATAGTCATTCCGTCGCGGAAAAGATTGTCGGTAAGTCCGAGCTGTGTCAGCTTTTCATTTGCTTCTTCGGTCATATCTGCCATCCTGCTGATACAATGATCATATCCGGGACGATTTTTGTAAAAATCCTGGGGCAAGCAGATCTTACCATCCTTAATCGGAACCAGATCCGGCTTGTTCATGTCACGGTCACCTAACGGCATCCAACCACGCGCGTACTCATATTCGTATTCACCGTAAAGAAGATGCGGATAGTCAACAGCGGCATAAAACATCAGAAAAAGATATTTTTCACCGACGACGATGTCTTCGGCAAATGCGGATTCAATCAAAATAATATCATCGTACTCAGCCATTATCTCGTCCTTGTTGGGATAATCCAATACAAAATTCAGATAAGACTGTGTGCGGTCTATGCCCAGCTCTTCTTCTTTTTCCATCATAGTCTCAGCGTGGAAGAAGCTTTCATCTGAACAAGCCGTTGCCTCAAACCTTTTGTGAATCCTTATTGGAAATAAGTTGTATTCATTCCCTTCATGAGCACCATATCCTTGGAAAACGAGCAAAGAACCGTTGGTCGATAAAATCGGCTCCCCGAATTCCGCAATTACGGCAGGTGATTTTTCGAACATGGAAAATTCTGCAATCTCCGGATAAGAAGGACATATTGTATAAGTATCCAGGTAACCGGGAAGCTCGTCCCTTGTTGTTTCCGGCGAGTCGGTATCTGAACCCGTTATTTCTTGTGAGCCGGTATCTGAATCCGTTGTTCCTTGAACCGGAGGATTCTTGTTACCGCACGAGTTTACACATAAGAGGAAAATCAACAAAAGTACCGAGCAGAGCAAAAGTTTGAGATTATTTTTCATAGCTGTTACCTCCGTTACGTGATTTTGCGGTTTGTCCTCCACTCACATTATAGCATAAAATTTGTGATATGTCAATGTGTAAAGGAATTGCATACTCGTATTTTTACAAGAAATAACCAACAACCACCAACGCCCCTATCTGCAAGACCATGATAGCAGGTATCCCAAGCATAAAAGAAAGATGCTTCGTCTTGTGCCGCACCGCCTGCATGGTCAAAAACATTGCAAATGAGCCGCCCACCGCCGCCCACAAAAACAGCGTCCGCTCACGTATTCTCGCGTCGGGGCGGTGCTTTGACGCCCACTTATCGTAAACGGTCACGCAAAGGGCAACAAGCGAAACAATTCCAAGGTATATATAAGGCAGATAGCCGAGGATTTTATCAAGCATAAAGGTTCCTCCGTGTTTTTTTACATTTTACCCCAAATGTTTCAAAAAATCAATATTCTCCCCTCTTTTCCTTGACAAAGGTTGGCAAATATTATATAATGGTTGCGGAAAAAAACTTCCCGGAGGCTAAAAATGAACTATCAATTCAAAATTCTTGAAAACGAAAATTGGTGGGGAGGTACTGCCGCAGGCGGACCCGATCAGCCCTATACCACAAAAAGCAACGCAAGCTACGACTTCCGCCGCCATTGCCCCAATCAGACAATGCCCCTGCTCGTATCGGGCGAGGGCCGCTACATCTGGAGCGAAAATCCCTTTTCTTTGAACATCCACGACGGCATCATCGAAATGGAGGGCGAGGATATTATTCTTGTGGAGGCAGGCAAGACGCTGAGGGACGCATATCTGGCAGCATCCAAGGCGCACTTCCCCTTTGAGGGCAAGGACCTTCCCTCTGAGTTCTTCGCTACCGCTCAGTACAACACCTGGATGGAATTCACATACTTCCCCACCCAGAAAGGCGTTCTCGAATACGCGCACAAGATCGTTGAGAACGGCTTCAAGCCCGGTATCCTCATTATCGACGAGGGTTGGCACGGCAGATACGGAATCTGGGAATTTGACGAGCTGACCTTCCCCGATCCCAAGGCTATGATGGACGAGCTCCACGAGCTTGGATTTAAGGTCATGCTCTGGGTCACTCCCATGATCACCCCCGACGGTCTCAACTACGTTCGCTCCACCTCTCGCAACCCCTGCTTTGCAGGTCCCGAATACAAGAACCACTTCCTCCGCACGGACGAGGGCAAGGTTGCCCTGGTTGAATGGTGGAACGGTTATTCCGCAATTCACGATTTCTTCAACCCCGCCGACGTTGAGTATCTGGACTCCAAGCTCCAAAAGCTTATGAAAGATTACGGCGTTGACGGCTTCAAGTTCGACGGCGCGACCGTTGGAATGTACCACTCCAAGAACATTGTCAACGGCGTTCACACCGCTCACACCCCTCACGAGCACAACATCGAGTGGAACAAGTTCGGCTCCCGCTACAAGTTCCATGAGTATAAGGACACCTACAAGGGCGGCGGACGCTGCGTAATTCAGAGGATCCGCGACCGCAACCACACCTGGGACGGCGACGGTCTGGCTTCCATCCTTCCCTTCGCTCTCACACAGGGTCTTATCGGTCATCCCTTCATCTGCCCCGACATGATCGGCGGCGGCGAGTGGACCTACCGCTTCAACGGCACGGAGGTAGACCAGGAGCTGTTCGTGCGTATGGCACAGGCTTCCGCGCTCTTCCCCATGATGCAGTTCTCCTGGGCGCCCTGGGCGGCTCTTGACGAGGAGCATCTGGGCTACGTTAAGGACGCGGCGGCTCTCCACTGCAGGTTCGCGGACAAGATAATCGATCTCGTTCACAAGTCCACCACCTCCGGCGAGCCTATCCTGCGCACCATGGAATACAACTATCCTCACGCAGGCTATGCCGACGCGCACGATATGTTCATGCTGGGCGACGACGTGCTTGTATGCCCCGTTCTCGTCAAAGGACAGACAGAGCGCGAGATCCGTCTCCCCGAGGGCAAATGGCAGACAGAGGACGGCAAGGTTTGGGAGGGCACACACACCTTCGCAACCCCCGTATCGAAGCTCCTCTACTTCACAAAGGCTTAATTCAAAGCAAAATAAAATCTCGGCGGTCAAAGACCGCCGAGATTTTATTTATATCTTCAATTTCTGAAGTCTCACGTCCGTGCCCTCAAAGACAAGGGGCGTGTATTCGCCGAAAAGGCGGCTGGTGATTCTGTCCCAATACCGCTCGCGAAGCTCCTTTGACGCAAGGTTCGTGCTGATGACCGTCGAAAGGTTTTTGCTCAGGCGCGTGTTGACGATGTTGTAGATGGTCGAAACGGTGAACTGGTTCGACACCTCGGTGCCAAGGTCGTCTAAAATGAGAAGGTCGCACTCAAAATATTTTTCAATATCCGCCTGTGCCGAGCTGTATCCGCTGCCGAATCTCTCCATCTCAAAATCCGAGATCATGTCCATTGCCGTAACGTACAGCACGTCAAAGCCACGGTCAAGCACCACCTTTGCAATAGCGGTGGAAAGGTGAGTTTTGCCAAGCCCCGTGCCGCCCAGCATCAGCAGATTTCCCGAGCTCTCGCCGCCAAATTCAAGGGCAAATTTCTTCGCCTTCTCAAAATTCTGCTTCATGCGGCTGTGGATCTCGGCGCTTGACTTGTAATAATCGAGCGAAAAGGTCTCAAAGGTCTGCTTCTGCAAAAGGTGGGCGATGCCCGAGGAACGGTAGCCCTCCATTATCAGCGCCGTTCTCATGCAGTTGCACATTTTTCCGTTCGCAAAGCCCGTGTCGGAGCAAGCAGAGCATTCGTGACGCACCGAAGCATAATCCGCGGGATAACCGTGCTCCTGCAGAAGCGCGGCTCTCGCCTCCTGGAGGGAAAGACTCTCCTCCTCCAGCATTTTTATGGTCTGCGCCGCGTTCTCGCCGCCACCGATGGTAGCGTAAACGCCTCTGATTCCAACGTCGGCAATGGCGCGGTCGTATTTCACAAGCTCCGGGATCCTTTCCTGGAGCTCCGCCCGACGCTGATCGGCTTCCCTCTCGGCTTTTTCCCACTTCTTGTTGTATTCTTCTCGAATCTTCCTGTAATTTTCCTTGTTGAATCCCATTTATGAAAATTAACTGCCCGCAGGCTTCCTTTCATCAATTATCGGGGAATGTTCAGCTCTCGGACGAGCCGTAGCCGCGTTTGAGAGCCGCCTGAAGGAACTCGTCCGCGTCAAAGCTTCCGCCCGCACCGGACTTTTCCTTTGCCCTTGCCGCTATCTCTGCGTCGATCTTCTCAAGGGTGTCGATGCCCTCGCTGTGCCAGCGGTCAAGTATCGCCCCCGCATACGGCAGAGACGGCTTTTGAGTGCTGTCCACCGTCAGCTCGTAGGCTCTCTGAATTATATCAAATCCGAATTTGTATTCGCCGACCCAGGTCTGTACCAACTTCTTTTCCTTGCCCGTGAGTGCTCTTGAGCTGATGCCGAACACACCGCGGATCTTAGTCTCCGTCTCGTGAGCCTTTTCAAGGAAGCTCAGATGCTCGCGGAGCATATCGGCGTCGGTGATCTCCTCGTCGGCAAACTTGAACGCCAGCTTTTCAACCGTCCTCACCGATTTTCTTTCCATTTTGCCAACGTGAGCGAACAAAAGAAGTATGTATTCGCTGTCAAAGCCCAGATAATCGGACAGACCGATAAGAATATTTATCTCGCTTGCGTTGAACACCTTGCCGTAAAGCTGTTGGCAGGTGTCGATGAGAGTGGAAAGCTCGTTCCTCTTCTCGAGTATGGTGGAAAGCTCCTCGGTGGTGTACTTTGGCAGCTCGTCCGCGTGGCGCACCTTTGCGTCACCCGAATTTTCGGTGCTTACCTTAGGCTTTGCCTCGTTCTTCGCCGCAACAGGCTCTGCATTTTCCTCTCCGTCCTCCACGTCAATTACGCCCGCGCCGCGCCAGAAGGCAACAGAGTTTGCCACCTCCTCCTCGGTAAAGCCGTATTCCTTTGCCACGGTCTTTTTTGCCACGTCAACGTCGGCGGCAAGACGACCGAGAGCGCAGAGGCAGATAAGTATCTTTATATCCTTTTTGGTTGCTTTTTCAAATTTCGAAACGGCGGCAAAGGGAATGCTGACAGCCTCCGTGCCGAAGTTTATTTTAAGAGAGGCATCAGACATCGCCGCTCTCCTTTTCACGCTTCATATTCAGCTCGTAGCAAAGGGTCATGAGAGAGTCTCCCAGGTGCACGTTCTCGATCTTCAGTCTGTCAGAGAAAGCTTCAAGCTCGCGTCCCGTGAAATTCCACACACC